>CALICC010000225.1 GCA_938049325.1 uncultured Ilumatobacter sp.
CCTGATCGCACGCACCACCCGACTCGTCACCGTGTGCTCGGGTGCCGCGCTCGCCGCCGGAACCGGCGCGCTCGATGGCCACCGTGTCACCACGCACTGGGCTCGTGCCAACCGGCTGGCCGAGACGCACCCCGACATCTCGGTCGACATCGACCCGATCTTCATCCACAGCACCATCGGCACGAGCGACGTCTGGTCATCGGCGGGCGTCACCGCCGGAATCGACCTCAGCTTGGCCATTGTCGAACTCGATCATTCGACCGATGTCGCCCAAGAGGTCGGGCGCTGGCTCGTCATGTACCTCCGACGCCCGGGCGGTCAGTCGCAGTTCGCGTCACCGACCTGGATCCGTCAAGCGCCCATCGGGCCGATCCAGCAGGCACAGGAGCTCGTGATCGAGGACCCAGGAGCGGACCATCGCGTCGCCACCCTCGCTCAGCGAGTCGCCATGAGCGAGCGTCACTTCGTGCGCCGCTTCTCTGACGACGTCGGGATCCCGCCCGCACAGTTCGTCGCCGCGATCCGTGTCGATGCCGCGCGCCACCAACTGGAACGCAGCGACGACACCGTCGCCGCGATCGCACGCCGCTGCGGCTTCGGGTCCGCCGAGACACTGCGCCGCACACTCCAACGCCACCTCGGCGTCAGCCCCGAGGCCTACCGATCACGCTTCTCCCACACGCAATCCCCCGCCGGCATCTCCGCCGGACATCACACCAGACAGGACACTGCATGAGCATCAACGTCGTCATCCCCCTCTTTCCCAACTTCACCGCACTCGACGGCATCGGCCCGTACGAGGTCCTCCAGCGCATTCCCGAGATCGACGTGACCTTCATCGGACATGAGCGCGGCGTCGTACGCTCCGACAACGGCATGCTCGGCATCGAGGTCGACGGCACCTTCGAAGAGCATCCAACGCCCGACGTGATCGTGTTCCCGGGTGGCCATGGCACGAACGCTCTGATGGACGACCAGCGGGTACTCGACTGGATCCGGAACGCACATCAGACCACCACGTTCACCACGTCGGTCTGCACCGGGTCGTTGGTGCTCGCAGCTGCTGGCCTGCTGAAGGATCTCACGGCGACCACGCATTGGAGTACCCGCCCGACGCTGACCGAGAACGGCTCGGTGCCTGTTGCCGAACGAGTGGTCGAACACCTCGATCAGCGGCTCATCACCGCGGCGGGCGTGTCGAGCGGCATCGACATGGCATTGCGCCTCGTCGAGTTGCTCGTCGACTCGACCGCCGCTCAAGCCGCCCAGCTGATGATCGAGTACGACCCCCAGCCACCGTTCGACACCGGCGCACTCGAAAAAGCCGACGACACCATCGTCACCCGCGTCATCGAGTACGCACAGCACCGATCCTGACGTCACGGGGCCTGACCCCAAACGTGACGCGGGTGGCATTCGGGTGCCTCCTCGCCACACTGGGCACATGGCAACCACTCCCGTGACCGAGGACCAGGTCATCGACGCACTGCGTCCCGTCGAAGACCCAGAACTCCACCGCTCGATCGTCGATCTCGGCATGTTGAAAGCCGTGCAGATTCGCGAGAACGGCATCGTCGGCGTGCTCGTCGCGCTCACCGTTCCGGGGTGCCCGCTCAAGGGTGAAATCACCCGCCGCGTCTCTGAAGCCGCAACCGAACTCGACGGCGTTGAGTCGATCGACCTCGAGTTCACCGTCATGACCGATGAGGAGCGCGAGAACGTCCGCAAGATGGTCCACGGCGGAGGCGGCGCTGCCTCGGCCGGCTCCGGCCAGGCCCATGGCCACGCCGAGGGTCGCGAAGTTCCATTCGCCAAGAGCGGTTCCAAAACTCGCCCGCTGCTCATCTCGTCGGGCAAAGGCGGCGTCGGCAAGTCGTCGGTCACCACCAACCTCGCTGTCGCACTCGCGCAGCAGGGCTACTCCGTCGGCATCATCGACGCCGATATCTACGGCTACTCGATCCCGCGCATGCTGGGCACCGACCGCGAGCCTGTCGTCATCGACGAGATGTTGCTCCCGCCCGAGCAATGGGGCGTGCGGTGCATCTCGATCGGCTACTTCGTACCGCAGGGCCAAGCAGTCATCTGGCGCGGCCCCATGCTGCACAAGGCGCTCGAGCAATTCCTGACCGACGTGTACTGGGACGAGCCCGACTTCATCCTCGTCGACATGCCGCCCGGCACCGGCGACATCGCACTGTCGCTCGCGCAATACCTGCCGCGTGGCGAAGTGTTCGTTGTCACCACCCCGCAGCCCGCCGCACAGAAGGTCGCCGCCATGTCGGCCGCAATGGCCGAGAAGGTCAACCTGCCCGTGCGCGGCATCATCGAGAACATGTCGTGGTTCACCGGCGACGACGGCAAGCGCTACGAGCTGTTCGGCTCAGGTGGCGGCCAGGAGCTCGCCGACGAAATCGGCGTGCCGCTGCTCGGCAAGTTGCCGCTCACCCAGGCACTGCGCGAAGGCGGCGACGACGGTAAACCAATCACCGCGGTCGACCCCGAATCGGAAACCGCCAAGGCGTTCCACGAAATGGCCCGCCAGATCGCTATCGACATGAAGCCGAAGAAGGTCTACTCCGACGCCCTCAAAGTCATCTGACCGTCAGCCGTCCTTGACCGGCGAGCGCGCACCGGCATGCGACGCGGATGGCTCGGCGCGGCAGGCGGCCTGATACAAACAGCGGCATGGCGATGAGCTTCAAGGAAGCCTGTGACGCGGTCTGCGCTCCGGGGTCGATGTTCGAGATCACCGAAGCCGAGGTGCTTGGCCAGACAAGCAAGGTCTTTGCCGGCACGCCACCCAATATTCGGGCGCTGTTCGCGCTCGCTGCCGGGCGCTCCGACGACTTCATCGTGTTCGAGGAGGAGCGCTGGGCAATGCCCCGAGTGCTCGAACTCGCAGGCCAGATCGGCCACCTTCTCGTCAACGACCTCGGCGTCGAGAAAGGCGACCGCGTCGCCATCGCGATGCGGAACTATCCCGAGTGGATCGCTGCGTTCGTCGCAATCACATCGGTCGGCGCCGTCGTCGTTCCGATGAACGCGTGGTGGGTCACCGACGAGCTCGTCTTCGCCATCGAAGACTCGGGCTCCAAGGTGGTCATCGCCGACGAGGAACGCCTCGCCCGCATGCAGGCAGCCGATGACGGAGCGATCGATGCAACCGTCGTCGTCGCCCGCCCGTCGACCACGTTGCCCGACGGTGTCGTCAGCCTCGACGCGGCCCTCACCGATGGTGCAACGATGCCGGAGATCGACATCGAGCCAGACGAGGACATGACCATCCTCTACACCTCGGGCACCACCGGACGCCCCAAGGGAGCGGTGTCGACCCACCGCGCGGTGATCAGCGCGCTCCTCGCCTTCGCCGCCCGCGCCGCGGTGTCATCGCTGCGCGAGCCGGAAGATCCCGACACGGTCGAAGAAGGCGGGAAGCCTCAGACCGCGTTCATGCTCTGCGTACCGCTGTTTCACGTCACCGGACTGGTTCCGGTCATGCTCGGCTCGTTCGTCAGCGGCGCCAAGCTCGTCATGACCTACAAGTGGGAGCCGAACCGTGCGCTCGAACTCATCGAGCAGGAGCGGGTCACCAATTTCGTGGGCGTCCCCACCATGAGCTGGGACCTCCTCGAAGCTGAGACGTTCGCCGAGCGCGACACGTCATCGCTGCGATCCGTCGGAGGCGGCGGGGCGCCGATGCCACCCGAACTCGTCAAACGCATCGACGACAACTTCCAACGCGGCCGACCGGGGCTCGGCTACGGCATGACCGAGACCAACGCGTACGGGCCGCAGAACGCCGGCGACGACTTCATCAACAATCCGAAGTCGACCGGACGGCCGGTGCCGATCATGGACGTTCGCGTCACCGACCCCATGGGCAACGTGTTGCCGATCGGCGAGACGGGCGAGATCTGGTTCAAGAGCCCGTCGCTCATCCGCGGGTACTGGAATCGACCGGAGGCAACCGCCGAGACGATCGTCGACGGATGGCTACGGTCCGGCGACATCGGCCACCTGGACGACGAAGGTTTCGTCTACGTCAGCGATCGCGCCAAAGACATGATCCTGCGCGGCGGCGAGAACATCTACTGCGCCGAAGTCGAAGCCGCCATCTACGAGCATCCGTCGGTGTACGAGGCCGCTGTGTACGGCATTCCCGACGAGCGACTGGGTGAAGAACTCGCGTGCCACGTGATGGTGAAGGAGGGTGAGACGCTCGACGCAGGCGACCTCCAGCAGTTCGTGGGTGAGCGCCTCGCCAAGTTCAAGGTGCCGACGACCGTCACGATCGTCACCGAGCAACTCCCGCGTAACGCATCCGGCAAGATCCTCAAGCGCGACCTGCGCGACACATTCCTTGCCGACAACTGAGACCGACAACTGAGGCCGGCAACCGAGCCACCTCGGCATCGAACGGAGCAACACCATGGAACTGAAAGACCGAGTGGTCGTCATCACCGGCGGCGGATCGGGAATCGGCGAAGCGCTCGCGCACGCGGCACACGACGCCGGAGCGCGTCACGTCGTCGTCGTCGACCTCGATGGCACCGAGGCCGGTCGGGTGGCGTCAGCCATCGGAGGCACCGCAGCCGAGATCGACGTCCGCGACGAAGATGCGATTCGCCAACTCGTCGATGACACCGAGACGGCCCACGGACCCATCGACCTGTTCATCTCGAACGCCGGCTACGTCACCGCGGCCGGACTCGAGGACCCCAACGAGTCGATCCAGAACATGTGGGAGGTGCATTGCCTTGCGCACATCTACGCCGCACGCGCCGTGCTCCCCTCGATGATCGCCCGCGGCGAGGGCTATCTGCTCAACACCGCGTCGGCAGCCGGCCTCCTCACGCAAATCGGCTCGATGTCGTACTCGATCACCAAAGCCGCGGCGGTGTCGTTGGCCGAGTGGTTGTCGGTGTCGCATCACCACCAGGGCATCCGGGTCTCCGTGCTGTGCCCTCAGGCGGTCCGTACCAACATTGTCAAGAACAGCCCCGACAATCTCGTCGCCGCTGACGCAGCCGAAGATGCGGGTGACTTCGAGGGTGGCGTCGCAAGTGGCGACGGTGTGCTCGAACCATCCGAGGTCGCGGCGCTGTGCCTCGAAGCGATCCGCGATGAACGCTTCCTCGTGCTGCCACACCCCGAGGTTGCGACGTACGCCGAACGCAAGGGCGCCGATCGCGAGCGCTGGCTCGGCGGCATGCGCCGATTCCAGTCGGCCCTGCATCCCGACGGCAATCTCCCCGGCGACGCCATCGCACCCAAGCTGTAAGGCGGAACCCGCATCTCGACCAGGCTCGCCACTGGGTAGCGCTGGTGCCGGAACCAAAAGGACCCAGTCGGGACGTATCGTCAAAACATGGAGGTCGTGGCGAAATACAAGTTCGATCGGATGGTCGCCGACGCCCTCGACGCCCTTCCCGATGAACTCCAGCACGTCCTCGACAACGTGGTGGTGCAGGTGGTCGACCGCAACGAACTCGAACCCACGCTCCTCGGACTCTACGAAGGTGTTCCGCACACCGAACGCACCGGCCACGAGGGACCCGACGTCGTGTCGATCTACCGCCTCGCGCTGTGCGAGATGTGCGATGACCTCGAGGATCTCGAAGACGAAGTCCACGTCACGGTGATCCATGAGGTCGCGCATGCGGCGGGCATCGACGACGACCGTCTGCACGAGCTCGGCTGGGGATGACCGGCCTCGTCGCGATCGCAATCGATCCCGATGCCGGCGCGGCGCTGGTCGGCGAATCGGGAATGCCAGAGATCGTCGACCCCAGCGACGTGGGACGACGACTCGCTGCCGTCGAGGCGACCGGGGCGCGGTGGGTCTGGTGGGACAAGCAGACCGCCCGCGCCATGGTTGACCACGGCGTGCGGCCAGCTCGATGCTGGGACCTCTCGGCGGTCCACCGTCTGCGCGTCGGAGGTTGGCACAGCGAACCAGGCCACGTTTGGGCGGCGGCCATGTCGCTCGACGTCTCGACGATCCCCACGGTGCAACCCGTCGACCTGTTCTCCCAAGCCGTCGACTCCGGCGATCCCGAAGAGCCCGAGCTTGCCGACGGACACCTGCGCGCCGAATGGACCGACGGAGCCTGGGCCGACAACATCGAACGCGTCGGGAAGTGGGCGGCACTCGCACTGCGCGTTCAAGCTCGTCAGTCGGCCGTACTCGACGACGATGGCGACGCCGACGTCACTCGGTTCCGGACGACGGCGATCTCGGAGTCGGCAGCCGAGGCGATCTGCGCGGAACTCGAACTCGATGGCTTGCCATTCGACCGAGCGGTCGGCGAGTCGATCGTCGAGGGATTCATCGGCCGCCGTCCCCGCAACGCGGCCGACGAACGCGACCTACTCGCCCAGCTCGACGCCAGCGTCCTCGAGCACCTCCCGCCGGGCGCCCATTTCGACCTCCGGAGCCCCGACCAGGTCAAGTCGTTGCTGCGCCGGGTTGGCATCGAGGTGCCCGACACACGTGCGTGGCGACTCGAACGCATGGTCGACGACCACCCGATCATCGCGCCACTCCTGGCGTGGCGTCGGGCCGAGCGGATGCGGACGACGTTCGGCTACGAGTGGATCGACGAACACGTCGGCGACGACGGCCGCCTCCGTGGGAGATGGTCGGGCTCCGACGGCGCCGCAGGCCGCATGACCGCAACAGCCGGGCTCCACAACATGCCTGCCGAGATGCGCCCGGCGATCGCCGCTGAACCCGGCCACCTGTTCGTGCGAGCAGACCTCGGCCAGATCGAGCCTCGCGTCCTGGCCGCAGTATCCGGCGACCCCGTCCTCGCCCTCGCCACCCACGACGACGACATGTACGCGCCGGTGGCCCAGCGCTTGCGCGTCGAACGCGACATCGCGAAGGTCGCCGTGCTCGGTGCGATGTATGGACAGACCACAGGCAAAGGAGCCGAGGCACTGCATGGGCTCGAGCGCGAGTACCCCATTGCGATGGGGCACTTGCGGGCCGCGGACGAAGCCGCACAAGGCGGCAATGACCTGCGCACATATGGAGGCCGGCGTATCCGCATGTCGGGAGCCGTCGATGACGCGATGACCGACCGCGACGTTCGCTCGCGAGCCGCGGCGCGCGGCCGGTACGGACGCAATGCCGTCGTACAGGGCGCTGCTGCAGAGTTCTTCAAGATGTGGGCGGTACTCGTGCGGGCGCGTGGCGCAGCGATCGGCGCCACGATCGTCCTGTGCCTGCACGACGAACTGGTTGTGCACACGCCCGAGTCGCAGGCCCAGGCCACCGCATCGCTGCTCGATACGTGCCTACAAGAGGCGGCGCATCGTTGGCTACCCCGCGGCGACCCGACGGTTCGATTCGTTGCCGACACGAGCATCATCCAGCGCTGGTCGGAGGCGAAATAGGCACCTCTCGCGACTACCATCAACACCCATGACCGACGGTGCAATCCCGCCTCCACCGCCCGGCGGGTCGGCAACACCGCCGCCATCACCACCACCGCCACCCGGTGGGTCGGCGACACCTCCGCCACCACCACCGACCGGGCTGACCCCTCCGCCCGGCTACACCCCGTACAGCACGGGACCAACACCCGTGGCGCAGGTGACACGTATCGGTGGCGTGGCCAAAGCGGCAATCGCTCTCACCGCAATCGCCGGGGTCACCGGAGTCATCTCCGCGTTCCTCCTACAACCCGTCAACGACAAGGCCAGTGACTTCCTCGCCGGGCGCATCTCGGGCGACGAATTCGCCGATGCGTACCAGCCCATCCAGCTGATCCAGACACTCCAGAGCGTTATCGGGCTCGCCGCCGGCGTGCTCACCATCGTGTGGATGTACAAGATTGCCAAGAACCTGCAGGCCTACGCTCGAAACACAACCTGGCACCCGCTGTTCTCGATCTTCGGGTGGATCCTGCCGCCGTTCCTCTTCGTCGTCCCGCTGCTCGTCTTGCGTGAGCTCTGGAAGGGCAGCGACCCGTCGAGCCCGGCCGGCACCGATTCGTGGCGGTCCACCGCCGACAATCCCCTGCTCTACGTCTGGTTCATCGTCTACGGCGTGATCCCCGCGGTCATCACCGCACTGACCCTCGGATCGGTGTTCGACGCGGCGTTCAACGCGGCCGGTAGCGATGAGGTCGCAGCCGAAGCGGTTGACGCGGCGGCGAGCTACTCGCTTGCCGGTGGCGTCGTCACGCTTGTGGCCGCCGGCCTGTGGGTCGTGATCGTGAAGCAACTGACCGACCGCCACCAGGCACTCACCGGCGAGCGTTGACCCGGTTCTCGCATGGGCAAGGCCGACACCATCTACTTCGTCCGCCATGCAAAGGCAGGCGAGCGCAGACTCTGGACCGACGACGATGTCGATCGGCCGTTGAGTAAGAAGGGCTGGCGCCAGTCGAACGCCGTCGCCGATCGGCTCGAAAGCAAAGGCGTCACCGCGCTCTACTCGAGTGCCTACGTCCGCTGCATGCAGACACTCGAACCGATCGGCGAGCGACTCGGCCTCGAGGTACAAGCCGAACCGCGTCTGTTCGAACACGAGCCGTTCGAGCCGGTACTCGACCTCCTCATCGAAGTGGAGAACGGCGCCGTTCTGTGTAGCCACGGCGACATCATCCCGGCAACGATCCAAGCGCTGCAGCGTCGCGGGATGGAAGTACAAACCCCCGCCGACTGGGGCAAGAGCAGCATCTGGGTGCTTCGCCGCAAAGGGTCGAAGATCACCAAGGGCAAAGTCTGGCCGGCGAAAATCTGATCAGCCTGCGGCCATCTCGATCCTGATCAGCCTGCGGCGTCGCGAATCTCGTCGGCGAACTCGCCGATGAGCGCCTGCATCTCCGCAGGCGGATCGTTCTCTTCGCACGAGTCCACAAACGGCAGCGCCGCAGCACTGTCGCCCACGAAGTTGTGCTGGATGATCGCCGCGAAGCAGTAGGGATCGGCGTATGTGGGCTCCATCCCGATCGCCTGGACCATCAGCAGCAGCGAGATCTCGTAGCGCTCGGCCGCCGTGCCGGGGTCGACCGCCTCACCTTGCGCTCGAGTGTCGAGCGCCAGCGTCCAGCCGAGGTAGGTGCGCGCCTCGGGGTGATCGCGGCCCGCTGCCGCCTCGCGTTCCGAGATGTTGCCGAACAGCTCGTTGGCCCGCGAGAACTCACCGCGATTGAGTGCGGCTCGCGCCTCGACCAGCAGTTCGGACACCGGACGGCGCACGTCGAGTCCGGTGTTCTCGCGACCCGGGTCGCGCTCTCCGAACGCACTGGCAAGCGCAGCGCCGATACCGACGGCGACCAGCACCATCACGAGTCCGATCACGATCGTGCGACCCCACCGCCGCGGCGCTTTGGGTGCAAGCCGGTTTCGGCCGTCTTCGATCTCGCGCAGCACGGTCGCAGCACGCACCGTGTAGCCGTCTTTCAGCGTCTGGTAGTCGACCTCGTCGACGTCGCCTGCCTCGTGCTCGCGCTCGAGATCGCGTAACGACCGCAGCAGAAACCGACGTTCCTCTTCCAGCAACGCCAGCCGATCGAGCTCGGGTCCGGAGCGGATCGTCGAGGTCACGGTTCGTCCGGGTCATCAGCGAGCGCGGCTTCGACCAGCGCTCGGTCGGCGGCGGTGGCCTCGGCCGTTCCGGCAGCTTCGAGTCGCCACCGACGAAACGCGACGGCCAGTCCGCTCACCCCGATAACGAGTCCCATGGCCGGCAGCAACCAGACCAACGCATCGAGACCTGATGCTTTGGGGACGAGCAGAAGGTCGCCGCCGAACGCATTGACGATCTCGTCGACGATCTCCTGGTCTTCCAGTTCGTTGTCTCGCACGAGCTGTTCGACACGGTTACGAATGCTGCGCGACGAGTTGTTCTGCGACTCGAACACGCTCTCGCCGTCGCACACCGGACAGGCGATGCGTTGCGTGATCTCATCGACGCGATCCTCGGGAGTTTGCGGTCCCGAGCTTCGTGTCGAGCCCACGACCACGAATGCAATGGCGATGACCACCATCAGCACCCACCCTGGCCACGACTTCACACGCCGGTTCAATGCCGAGCGACCGCTCATCGAATGGCCTCGCGAATCTGCTGGATGGTCACACTGAGCTGCTCGGCGGTGACGACGTTTTGGAATCGAGCCCTGACGATGCCGTCAGGGTCGATGATCCACGTTTCTGGAACCAATGCGACTCCGAACGCAACCGAGATCGAGTCGCCGTCGGAGTACACGGCAGGCCAGTCACCTCCGCGCTCTTCGAAGAACTTCTCGACACGGCTCTTCGTATCGCCCGTGACCATCGAATACAGCTCGGCCCCGTCGACACCGAGCTGCGCTTGTTGATCGACGAACTCGATCAGGTCGGGATGCTCGCGGATGCACGGGACACAGTCCGACTGGAAGAAGTTGAGCACCACGAAACTGCCCTTGCGGCGGGCGAGGTCGAACGGCGTGCCGTCGCCGAACTCACCGACGGCTTCGGGAGCCGGCCGATTGATGAGGTTCGACGGTCGGGTCGGATCCGGATCGTTGGGGTCGGCCACGACGAACAACGCGATCAGTCCGACGGTGACCACGGCGACTGCAGCCGCGATCCACTTGGCCGTGCTCGGCCGCTCCGGAGCGCGCACCGAGGACTCAGCGCCCTCGACCTCGAGATCGGTCACAGCTCGCCGCTGCCTTCCCCGGTGCGCGTCGAGCGGGCTCCGACCTCGACGCGTGGACGGCCGTCGGTGCTGTCCTTGGTCCCGGCCGCGCTTTCGTCGACCGCATCGTCGTCGGGCGGGCCCGATCCACCCACGGGCGCCGACACCGGATCGACCGCTTTGCGCTGTCGTTGGCCGGGGAATGCAGCCAACAACGTGCCGACCGCCATGATCAACCCGCCGATCCACAACCACAGGATCATCGGCTTGATGAACACTCGAATCACCGCGACATCACCACCGGGTTCGGCGCCCGGCTCGAGGGTGAGATACACGTCCTTCGCGAGACCCGTGCGCACCGATGGCGTACCGACCGTGATGCCCTGATTGAGATAGGTGGTGATAGCCGGTCGGTAGACTTGCTCGCCGTCGAGCAGGACGTTTGCCTTCAACGCTCGCTCGCTCTCCGCAGCGTTGATGTCGACCGTGACGGACTCGAGTGCGAACGTGTGCCCGCCCCACTCGACCACGTCACCGTCGCGCAGTTCGAGTGTGGCTGAATGGGTGAAGCTGTTGGACGCGGCGAGCGCCACCGCGATCAAGATGACGCCGAGGTGGACGACCATGCCACCGTTTGCTCGACCGACGAAGCCGCGCCAGCCTTGCCGCCGCGTCGCCAGGACAATCTGTCGGAGCGCGGCGCCCGCAGCAAACCCGCCGAGACCGAACGCGATGATGGGCGCCCAACCGTCGGCACCGACGAGCACCGAGAAGACGATCGCACCGACACCACACCAGCCCGGCCAGAACAACCGCGTGGACAGCAGTTCTTGGCTGGCCTTGCGCCACGGCAGGACCGGGGCAATCGCCATGAGGAACAACATCACGATGCCGATCGGCATGGTCAGCCGATCGAAGTACGGAGCGCCCACCACGGTGCGACGGTCCTGCAACGCCTCGACGAGCAGCGGGAACACGGTGCCGAGCAACACGATGAACGCGAACACCGTGAACAGCACGTTGTTCGCGAGGAACGCACCCTCGCGGCTGATCGGCGAGTCGATCGAGCCGGGTGAACGCAGCCGGTCACCGCGCCAGAAGATCAGCCCGAGCGACACGATCATGATGACCACGAACGCGCCGAGCAGCCAACTGCCGACGGGGCCGTCGCCGAATGCATGCACGGAGTTGATGACGCCGGAACGGGTGAGGAACGTGCCCAAGATGGTGAGCGCGAACGTGGAGATCAACAAACTCAGGTTCCACACGCGCAGCATGCCGCGACGCTCCTGGACGAGCACGGAGTGGATGTAGGCGGTGCCGGTGAGCCACGGAAGCAGTGACGCGTTCTCGACGGGGTCCCAGGCCCAGACGCCCGACCATCCGAGCACCTCGTAACTCCACCAGCCGCCGAGCAGGATTCCGATCGACAGGAAGGACCACGAGAACAGCGCCCACCGACGCGTCTCGGCCAACCACCCTTCGCCGAGGCGCCCGGTGATCAGCGCGGCGATCGCGAACGCGAACGGCACGGTGAAGCCCACGTACCCGAGGTACAGGATCGGCGGGTGGAACAACACGAGGATGTGGTTCTGCAGCAGCGGGTTCGGACCCGGCCCTTCGAACACGTTCGGCGCGCCCGCGGCAAACGCGTCGGCCGGGCCAAAGCTGAGCATCGCGAAGAAGGCCGTCACGACGAACATGACGAACAACGCCCACGCGACCAGTTCGTCGTTGCTCCGGCGCCGGAAGCGCCAGGCGACCGCAGCGGTGAACCCGGCGAGCGTCAGACCCCACAGGAGAATCGACCCTTCGAGCGCTGACCACATGGCGGCGAAGTTGTAGAGCACCGGGGTATCGGCGGACCCGACCTGCTGCACGTACGCCAGCGAGAAGTCGCGGGTGATCAACGCCCGCTGCATCATCACCGCGGCGAGCACCGAACCAGCCAGGGCGAGCCAGGCGTAACGCGGTGCCTGGCGCAAGAGCCTGCGATCGTTCTGCCAGATCCCGAACACGATCGACAGCCCACCGACGATCGACGCCGCCAGCATCAGCAACAAGCCCGCTCGGCCGAACGCCGAGTTCAAGGACGCCGCGATCATCGCCAGCCGTCCCGTCGGATTGCCTGCATCGACGACGCGGTCATGCGTCGGCGGTCTGGGGGCACTGATCCTCGGCGTACTCTTCGGCCTCGACCACGTTCTCGTCGTTCACGGCGACGTACTCGTCGGAGTGCTTCACTTCGACGCGGTCACCTTCGAGCACACCGTCGATGATCTCGCCGTGGACGACCACGGGGATGCATTCCTGGAAGATCCCACCCGGGATGCCGTCGTAGCTCACGCCGATCTCTTCGCCATTGAACGACATCGTGAACGCAGTGACGCCGGCGACCGACTTGTCGATCGACCCGGCCTCGACCGTGCCCTGCAGCCGGATTCGACGCTCCTCGTCGCAGCCATCGCGGTTGCCCACTTCGTCGACGTTGCAGAAGTAGTCGACCGCCGACGTGAGGAATTGGGTGACGATCACGCCACCGGCAACGAGCACGAGGCCGAGCAGAATGAGCGGCATCACATTGCGCTTGCGTTTGGCGGTTCCGGCGCGGCTCGGATCGTTGGGATCCGAGCGCGGAGAGAGATCCATGTCCGACATGATGCGTGTGTCAGGTCCAGTACTTGTCGTCGTCAGGGATTTGTTTTCCGAGTCTTCTGCCCGACGAAATCGCCCGCCACGCGAAAGCGGCGATTGCTGCGAACGTTGCGATGTACCCGCCGAGGATGAAACCAGCGTCGTCGAAGAACGCGATCATCGGGCCACCCCCTCGGCGCGGCGCTCGGCGAGTGCGATGTCGAGCCCGCGATCTTCGAGCATGTCTTCCATCGCCATCGCCCGAGTGCGGTGCAGCACCAGCCAGATGTAGAGCAGCGTGAAGGCAACGACGCCGACGAAGAGCGTGAACAGCATCGTGCCGTCCATGTCGATGTCGCCGTCGGTGTCGAGGACCGACGCCGTCTGGTGCAGGCTGCGCCAGATGACGACCGACCAGTGCACGAGCGGAATGAGCAGCACGGCGAGCAGCCCGACGACCGCTGAACGCTTGGCGCGCTGGTGGTGGGACCCACCGAGACGACGCACCGCGAGGTAGCCGATGTAGGTGACGAACAGCAGCG
>CALICC010000226.1 GCA_938049325.1 uncultured Ilumatobacter sp.
CGGGTGACGTCGGCGTCGATGACGACGTCGGGAGCGATCCCCAGCGCATCACCGTAGGACATGCCCAGCGGGGTGTCGCTCGGCAGTATTCGGATCCCGGAGTGATCTTCGCCCAGGCCGAGTTCTTGCGCCGAGCAGAGCATTCCCTCGGAGTCGATACCGAGAATGCCGCGCCGCTCGATGGTCATCCCGTTGGGCATCGTGGTCCCCAGTGTTGCCAGCGGAACGATGTCGTTCGCCGAGATGTTGTCGGCGCCACACCACACGTGGCGTTCGTCTCCGTCCCCGGCATCGACGTAAACGCGCTGCACCTTCGCCGCATCAGGGTGCGATTCGAGGCGAAGGATGCGTGCTGTGACCACGCCATCGACGGTGCCGCCGACGTGGTCGATCGACTCGACTTCGAGACCGAGCGATGTGAGCGCGTCAGAGACTCGCTGGACGTCGTCCGCGTTCGTCGGGTCACCGAAGTCGCCGTACTCGTTGAGCCATGACATCAGGATCTTCATGAGAACTGCTCCGTGAAGCGCAGGTCGTCGGCGAACATCTCGCGGATGTCGGCAACGCCGTGGCGCATGATCGCCATCCTGTCGATCCCGAAGCCGAACGCGAACCCGCTCCACTCCTCTGGGTCGACGCCTCCCGCTTTCAAGACGTTGGGGTGCACCATGCCGCAGCCGCCGAGTTCGATCCACGAACCGTCAGGGCGTTGAATATCGAACTCCGCCGACGGTTCGGTGAACGGGAAGTAGCTCGGGCGCAGCCGCGAGTTCCAGTTCTGCCCGAAGAACGCTTTGGTGAAGGCGTCGATCGTGCCGGCAAGGTCTGCCATCGAGATGTTCCGGTCGACCACGAGGCCTTCGATCTGGTGGAACACGGGCATATGTGTTGCGTCCGGAGTGTCGCGCCGGAAGACGCGACCCGGAGCGACGATGTAGATCGGCGGTTCCTGGGTCAGCATCGTGCGGATCTGGACCGGCGAGGTGTGCGTTCGCAGCACCGTCGAACCCGAGGATCCGTCAGGGCCGACGTGGTCGACGAACAACGTGTCGAACTCTCCACGGGCCGGATGTCCCTCACCCATGTTGAGCGCCTCGAAGTTGTGCCAGTCGGTCTCGACCTCGGGTCCTTCGGCGACACGGAAGCCCATCCCGACGAAGACGTCTTCGAGACGTTCCCACGCCTGCGTCACGAGGTGCGCATGTCCGCGCGTCGGCTTGCCGACGAACTCGGTGAGGTCAAGGCGCTCGGATTCGACCTGCGCTGCCATCGCAGCCATCGCCACATTGGCCCGTCGCTCGTCGAGCGCCGAGTCCACGGCACCGATTGCCTCGTTGATCGCAGCGCCGGCGGCCTTCTTCTCGTCGACCGACTCGAGGCTGCCCAGCTGCTTCTTCAGACCGGCGAGCTCCCCCTTCTTGCCGGCGAAGCGCGTGGTCATGGCGGCCACCTCTTCAGGCGTCGTTGCGCCAGCGATTTCAGCGAGTGCCGAATCGCGAGCGGCAGTGATGTCAGAGATCATGTGCGATCGCGGGTCCTTTCGAAGGAACGGTGTGAACAGGAGCGGTGGATTCCCCGGGGGTCAGCCGGGGTACGGAAATCGCTGCGACGTGCTCACGCTGTGCATGGTAGCCGGGCAGAATCGTCCAAACGTGCTTAGATTCAACGTGACGACAACGAGGAGATTTCGAACATGACGAACCACTTGGATCGACGCGAGTTCTTGCGCGTCAGCACGCTGGGCAGCGCGGCTGTCGTCTTCGGCGGCGCCACCCTCCTCTCCGCATGTGATCCCGGCGATCTCCTCGACGCGGACGTCAACGGCGTGCGCGTTCATCCCGGTTTCAGCGCACGCACCATCGCGACCTCCGGCACCAACGTTGCGGGAACGAGCTACCAGTGGCACGCGTGGCCTGACGGCGGGGCATGTTTCGCGCTCCCCGACGGCGGATGGTCCTACGTGTCGAACAGCGAGTTGATCCCGCTGGGCGCCGGCGGCGCCGGATTCGTCCGATTCGATGCGGACGCGAACATCGTCGATGCGGGCAGTTGCCTCACCGGCACCACGCTCAACTGCGGTGGTGGCGCCACGCCGTGGGGAACATGGCTCAGCGGCGAAGAGTACGGAAACGGCCAGATCTGGGAGTGTGACCCGATCGGGGCGGCGCCCGCTGTCGCCCGGCCTGGCATGGGCGTCTTCCCACACGAAGCGGCTGCGTGCCACGTCGGCGAGCAGGCCGTCTACCTCACCGAGGACCGCTCGAACGGCGGTCTGTACCGATTCATCCCCGACACGTGGACGGATTTGTCCTCCGGGACCCTGCAGGTGCTCACCGAAGTCGACGGGGTGCTCGGATGGGCCGACATCCCCGACCCGTCGGCCTCGTCGAGTACGACACGTAGCCAGGTGCCGGAGATGAAGGTCTTCAACGGTGGCGAAGGCATCGACATCTCGGGCAACAACGTGGTGTTCACGACCAAAGGCGATGATCGCGTGTGGTCGTATGACCCGGTCGCCAACGAACTCACCGTGTTGTACGACGAAGGGGTGACCCCGAACGGGGTGCTCAGCGGGAACGACAACCTCGTCACTGACGATTCGGGTGTGATCTACGTTGCCGAAGACGGCGGCGACATGCAGATCGTGCTGGTTCGCGAAGACGGCTCGACGTTCCCCGTGGTGCAAGTCGTCGGCGTCAGCGGCTCAGAGATCGCCGGCCCGGCGTTCAACCCCGCAGGCAACCGGCTCTACTTCAGCTCGCAGCGCAACCCCGGTGAGACGTTCGAGGTCTACGGGCCCTGGAACGCCTTCGTGACGCCCGGGCCCTTCAACCCGCCCCCGCCCGTCGGCTGAACCGATTCAGGCGGGTGCGACCTGCGCGCGTTGACGAGCGGCTTCGAACACGATCACGGTCGCGGCCATCGCAACGTTGAGCGACTCACTTCGTCCGCGGTGCCGAATCGTCAACCACGTGTCGATGGGACCGACATCGTCGTTCCACTCGTCGGGAAGGCCCGCTGCCTCGTTCCCCATCACGATCG
>CALICC010000227.1 GCA_938049325.1 uncultured Ilumatobacter sp.
GTCCGGCCAAGACCCGGCCCGGCTATGCGAACTACGAGATCGCAAACCCGCCGCTCAAACTGGTGTTGTTCGAAGACCCGACGGCGCCGCGCGATGCGACGTTCCACCATCTGAACCATCTCGGGGTGGAAGTCACCTCCAGCGATGAGGTGGTGGCCGCGGAGCAGCGCTGCGCCTCGAATGGCATCTCCACGACCGGCATCGACGACACTGAGTGCTGCTTTGCCGCCAAGACCGAAACGTGGGTCACGTCGCCCGACGACGCTCGCTGGGAGTGGTACGTCAAGAACGGCGACACCGAAACCTTCGACAACGTCACGACTACCTCCTGCTGCTGACAGTCACTCCCAATTCGGTCATGTGGTTTCACGCCAGGCGTGAAACGGACAAAACGTTGATCCACGCCAGGCGTGAAACGGACAAGACGTTGATCCACGCCAGGCGTGAAACGGACAAAGTGTTGTTTGACGCCTGGCGTGAAGTGGGGTTCTGGCACGATGGCGGGGCATGACTTCCGCGATCACCACGAACCAACTCAGACGCTCGTTCGGCGAGAACAACGCCGTCGACGGCGTCAACCTCGACGTCCCGATCGGTGAGATCTACGGATTCCTCGGCCCCAACGGCGCCGGCAAGTCGACGATGGTCAAGATGCTGTGCACCTTGCTCAGCCCGACGGACGGACACGCAACGGTCGCCGGCTACGACGTCGCCACACAGGCCGGCGACATCCGACTCCGGATCGGCGTCGCCCTGCAAGAAGCCTCGATCGACGGCAAGCAGACCGGACGCGAGCTCCTCGAACTCCAAGGCCGTCTCTACGGTCTCTCCAAACCGAACATCGTCCAGCGAATGGACGACGTGATCGGCCTGGTCAACATCGGGAGCGCCATCGACGATCGCGTCGAGTCGTACTCCGGCGGCATGAAGCGCCGCCTCGACCTGGCGATGTCGCTCATCCACAAACCGCAGATTCTCTTCCTCGACGAACCCACGACCGGTCTCGATCCGATGAGTCGCAACGACGTCTGGGAAGAAGTACGCGTCCTCAACCGTGAGGAAGGCATGACGATCTTCCTCACCACGCAATACCTCGAAGAAGCCGACGAACTCGCCGATCGAGTCGGCATCATCGCCGCCGGGAAGCTCGAGGCCGAAGGAACACCCACGGACCTCAAGCGGGCCATCGGCACCGATCTGATCGTCGCCCGAGTCGACGGTGATCCGCAGGTCGCGCTCGACGCGGTGCGCGACGTCGTCGGCATCGCGAGCGCCGAGTTACACGGCGACGAACTGTCGCTCTCCGCAACCGACGGAGCTCGCGCCATCTCCGGCGTGGCAGTCGCCCTCAACAACTGCGCGGTCGACGTCACGTCGCTCACGCTGCGCACACCGACGCTCGACGATGTCTTCCTCGACGTCACCGGCGCAAAGCTGTCAGCGAGTCACGACAGTACGAACACCAGCACGGAGGCCGCATCATGACCGACACCGCACTCGCCACGAACCCGACCGGCGCAGATGAACCGCTGGCCCGCCGAGCGACCGTTCTGCACGACCTCGCCACGATCGCGAAGCGGGCGTGTCGCGGCGTGTTCCGCGAACCCGAATTCTTCATCCCGGCGATCATCGTTCCGGTGTTCTTCTTCGTCGTGAACATCGGCGCACTGCAAGACGTCGCCGAGCAGGGGGCCGCGGCAGCCGGGCAGACACTCGACTTCAAAGCCTTCCAGTTGCCCGTCGCCATCATCTTCGCCGTCACCGGCGTGTCGAGGGCCAGTGCGCTCGTCGTCGACATCCAAGGCGGGTACTTCGACCGACTCTTGCTCACACCCATCCGCCGTCCGACGCTCCTCCTCGGGCTGATGGCCGCCGACCTGATGGCGGTGCTGATGCTTGCGGCACCGGTCACCGCACTCGGTCTGGCCCTCGGGGTGCGATTCGAAACCGGCATCCTGGGGATTCTCGTGTTCCTTCTCTACGGCGCCCTGTGGGGCCTCGCATTCGCTGGCTTTCCCTACGCGATTGCCCTCAAGACCGGCAACCCGGCGGCGGTCAACTCCAGCTTCGTGCTGTTCTTCCCGTTTGCGTTCCTCACCACCAGCTTCCTCCCGAAAGACGCTTTGACCGGGTGGCTCTCGACCATCGCCACCTACAACCCGGTGACCTACGTTCTCGAAGGCCTCCGCAGCCTCATCACCGATGGCTGGGAGTGGGGCGAGTTGGCCAAAGGCCTCGGTGCGATTCTTGCGGTGACCGTCGTGAGCTTCGGGTTGGCGAGCGCCGCGATGCGCGGACGCATCAAGCAGACCTGAGCGCCCCGTTCGATGTCGGACATCGAACGGGGCGCCGTGGGACCGATCACCGGTGGCGGTGGTCAGTTGAGGTCGTAGCGAAGGAACGTGCCGTCGGACCTCGAGATCAGCACCACGCCGTCATTGGTTGCCATCGACCCGATTTCGTTCTCCATCAGACCGTCCTCGGAGGGCTCTTCGATTGCTTCGGAGAGCTGATCCACGATCCACGTGGTGCCGTTGCTCGCAACGAGCCAGCGGGCGGGGAAGACCGGCTCCGGCTGGGCATCGATCACGCTGGGTCCGTCGATCGGCTCGCCGTTCTCGTCGATGTCGACGAACGTGATGTCGTCGAACGACATTTCGAGGATCAGTTCACCTGTTTCCGGGTCGAGGAAGGTCAGCCCCTCTCCCCCATCTACGTCATAGGTCTCTTCCGCGAACTCGAACGGCGAATCGGACGAACCCACCAGGTCCGATGACTCGGACGAGATGACTTCACCGGTTGCGATGTCGGTCACCGTGTAGCTCGCTGAGGCGCTGCCGCCCGAGACTTCGGTGTTGAGCTCGATGCCGAAGCCATCGACCTCAGCGGTGCCGACCGTGCGGAAGAACATGTTCTCGCCATTCACCGCGCTCGCGTCGACCTCGAAGAACGTGGCGGCGCCCTCGCTCGTCTGATCGATGCTGAAGTTCGCCGGAAGGCCTTCGATCGCAATCGACGTCCAGGTCATGGTGGCGACGTCGAGTTGGAACTGCTCCGACTCGCCCGCCATTCCGCCGACGAACACGACGATCGATTCGCCGAGCGGCATCACGCTGTCGACGTTCCCATCGACGGGCAGGTCGACCTCGGTCCACTCGAGTCCATCGGCAGAGAACCGCACCGACTCACCCACCGACACGAACCCGGCGTCGATCGCCACCGTGCGGTACCAGTTGAACTGCGTCGCGTTGTCATCAGCAGACGCGACCGGCGCATCGGTCCAGTTCGATGCCCACGTGGTGGTCGAGTGGTCGTTGGGGCCCCCTGGAGGGCCGTCGAGCCCGAGCTCTTCC
>CALICC010000228.1 GCA_938049325.1 uncultured Ilumatobacter sp.
TCATCAACGACATGGGGTTTGCGTCGTACTTCTTGATCACGTGGGATCTGATCAAGTACGCCCGCGATGCGAACATTCGCGTGGGGCCGGGCCGCGGTTCGGCGGCTGGATGTGCGGTCGCTTACTGCCTGTGGATCACCGATCTCGACCCGATCAAGTACGACTTGCTGTTCGAACGGTTCTTGAACCCGAGCCGTGTCTCGATGCCCGACATCGACATGGACTTCGACTCGCGTTACCGGGATCAGATGATCCGGTACGCCTCCGACACATACGGTCGTGACCACGTCGCACAGATCATCACGTTTGGCACGATCAAGGCCCGCAATGCGGTGCGCGACGCGGCGCGTGTGCTCGGCTACCCCTACGGTGTCGGTGACAAAGTCGCGAAGGCAATGCCGCCGCTCGTGATGGGGCGCGACACCCCGCTCAAGTACTGCTTCGAAGAGAACCCCAAGTACACCGACGGCTACAAGGCAGCGTCCGATCTCCGGGCGATGTACGACACAGACCCGGACGTGAAGAAGGTCATCGATGTCGCACGCGGTCTCGAAGGCCTCAAGCGGTCCGACGGCATCCACGCAGCAGCTGTGGTGATCACCAAGGACCCGGTCACCGAGTACGTCCCCATCCAGCGCAAGCCGACCGCGGGAATGGACCCGGAAGACGCTCCCGTCGTCACGCAGTACGAAATGCACGGCGTCGAAGAACTCGGTCTGCTCAAGATGGACTTCTTGGGGCTGCGCAACCTCGACGTGATCTCCGATGCGGAGATCATGATCAGGGAACGTCACGACCCGGACTTCGACATCGAGAAGACTGCGCTCGACGACAAGGCGACCTACGAGTTGCTGTCGCGTGGCGACACCATTGGCATCTTCCAGCTCGAGTCGCCGCCGATGCGACAACTGCTCAAGGCAATGGAGCCCAAGACGTTCCCGCACATCGCGGCGGTGTTGGCGCTCTACCGGCCCGGCCCGATGTCGGTCAACATGCACTACGACTTCGCCGACCGGATGAACGGCCGCCAGGAGGTCAGCTACTTCCACGAAGACGCGAAGGAGGTGTTGGGCGACACGTACGGCCTGATGATCTATCAGGAGAGCGTGATGCGGGTGGCGCAGAAGTTCGCCGGATACTCGCTGGCAGAAGCCGACAACCTCCGCAAGGCGATGGGCAAGAAGTCGCGTGAGGTCATGGCCAAGGCGCGTCAAGCCTTCGAAGACGGCGTGGTGGCGAACAACTACGGCGACGAGATGGGCCCGATGCTGTTCGACATCATCGAGAAGTTCGCCGACTACGCGTTCAACAAGAGCCACACGTTCGGCTACGGACTCATCACGTATCAGACCGCCTACATGAAGGCGCACTACCCGGTCGAATACATCGCATCGCTGCTCACCAGCGTCAAGAACAACCTCGACAAGGCCGCCACCTACCTTGCTGACTGCCGCTCGATGGGCATCAAGGTGCTCCCGCCTGACGTGAACCGCTCGCTGATCAACTTCGGTGCGTTGTCGCCGGACCAGCTCCCGCCGGGCGTCACCGTGCCGGTCGGCAGCCCGGGCGCAATCACGTTCGGGCTGTCCGCAGTGCGCAACGTCGGCGAGGCGCTCGTCGAAGATCTGATCAAGGAGCGCGCGGAGAACGGCGCGTTCGAGAGCTTCCACGACTTCGTCGAGCGTGTGCCCGAATCGGTGTTGAACAAGCGGACGATCGAGTCACTGATCAAGGGCGGCGGCTTTGACACGCTCGGCCACGAGCGACGAGCGCTGCTCACCGTCTTCGAACACATCATCGACACCACGGTGAAGCGTCGTCGTGAAGCCGAAAAGGGCGTCATGTCACTCTTTGGTGATTGGGGCGGCGACGACGCTGCGGCCGACGGGGGAGAGGCGGCCGGGGGTGGCGCTGCGTTCGATGAGCGCACGCCGATTCCCGAGAACATGGAGTTCGACAAGTCCGACAAGCTGCGTTTCGAGAAGGAAATGCTTGGCCTGTACGTCTCGGATCATCCACTCTTCGGTGTCGAAGGCGCGCTCAAGCGCAAAGTCGAGCACAACCTCATCGACCTGCCGAACATGGAAGACGGCACCCCGGTGGTCGTCGGCGGTGTGATCACGAATCTGGCGCGCAAGTTCACGAAGAAGGGCGACCAGATGGCAGTTTTCGTGCTCGAAGACCTCGATGCATCGATCGAGATCACGATCTTCCCGCGAACTTTGGCCGAACAGGGACACAAATTGGAAGACGATCTGATCGTCTCGGTGAAAGGTCGCCTCGACCGCCGTGACGAGTCGAGATTCGGCATCATCGGCCAGACCATCACCGTGTTGCAGGGGCTCGACGACGGCGCCGCGGCCCCGCTACGCCTACGTCTGCCTGCACCATCGCTCGATGAGCTGAAGATCCAGCGTCTGAAACGCATCGTGAAGGAGCACCCGGGAGAGTCGGTGGTGATGGTCGATATCGGCCAGCAGAAGGTGCTGAAGTTGTCCGACGAATTCCGTGTTGACCTCGATCGAGTGGTCGGAGAACTCCGGATGGCCTTCGGACACGACGCAGTCCTCCTGTAGAATCAGTTGCGATGGCTCTCGATGTAGTGACCAACGACGCTTCGGCGCTCGAAGACACCGATCTCGACGAATTGGCGTCGATGGAGGACGCGTTCAGCGCGGGTGAACTCTCCAAAGCGCAGGAGGACTGGGTGCTGATCACAACGGCCCGGTTCGGCAACGCGCTGCACGGCTTCACGTTCTCGACGCTCGAGCGCATCGGCGGAACGCCATGCGTCCTGATCGGCTTGATGAGCGTCAAGCGTTCGAGCAAGCGTGACCAGGTATTGCGCGGGCTCATGGGCGAGGCGTACCACCGGGCATTGATGGCATTCCCCGACGAAGACGTCGTGGTCGGCTGTCGCTTCATCAACGCGGACGCTCGCATCGCGTTCAAGGACCTCGACGGCGTCACGCCGTCACCGGGTGACGACGCGGTTGGCGAAGAACGTGCGTGGGGCCGCCGCCTCGCGAAGCGCTTCGGCATCGACAAGAAGTACGACGCCAAGACGTTCACCTCTACCGCCGGTGCACAAGATGGCTACCTCGACTACGAGTCCGCTGACCCTGACAAGCTCGACCCCGACATGGTCGAGTTGATGAGTACGGTGCCCGCCAAGAAGGGCGGCGCGATGGTCGTCTACGGATGGACCATGGCCGAGGACCTCGTCAAGCTGGGGAAGCGCTGAGTCCTCGCGTTGTCTGAGTTTGTCGACGTCGTCCGCAACCGGCGGATGACCCGGGCATTCACCTCAGAACCGCTGGCTGAGGGCCAGCTCGATCGGCTCGTCGACCTCGCGTCGCGTGCGCCGAGCGCAGGTAAGTCGCAGGGCTGGCACTTCCTCGTCCTCGAAGGAGCCGCAACGGCGCGCTACTGGGACATCGCGCTGCCGGCCGAGAAGCGCGGCTCGTTCCGCTGGACCGAGCTGCTGCACGCCCCCGTGCTCGGGCTGGTGCTCGCCGATCCGCAGGCCTACGTCGATCGCTACGGCGAGCCGGACAAGGCGGCCACCGGGCTTGGCGAAGGCCCTGACGCATGGCCGACTCCCTACTGGACCGTCGACGCGTCGATGGCCGCAATGACGCTGCTGCTGGCAGCGGAGAACGAAGGGCTCGGCGCGCTGTTCTTCGGTGTCTTTCAACGTGAGCAGGAGATTCGCTCCGAACTCGAGATTCCCGCACATCTCGAGCTCGTCGGTGCGATGACGATCGGCCATCCCGCGCCTGGCGGTTCGGAGCGGGGCCGTTCATCAGGTCGAGCTCGGCGCTCGCCCGACGAGATCATCCACCGCGACTCGTGGTGACCAGCTAGTCGCCGGTGTCGGTGTCGGTGTCGGCGGTGTCAGACTCGGATTCCTGCTTGCGCCCGGTGAGTGCCTCGATGAACTGCTCGGTCGTGGTGGCCGGGGCCTGGCACACGTGGTCTCGGCAGACGTACGCATGGCCGGCAGTGCGGCCGTCCCACAGGGGTGAGTCGTACGGCTCGCCCCAGGCGAGTACCGCATCGGGCCGCCAGATCGAATGTGCGATGCGCACGAACTCGTCCATCTCGTCGCCGACGATGACGATCTCGGTCGTGCCCCGGCGACGGAGGTCGGTGGCGAGCAGAGCATGGGAGAACATCCCGTAGCTCTTGTCGACCTGGGGTGCGAGCAGATGCAGAATGCGATCGGCCTGATTGGTGTAGCGCTGTTCGCCGGTGAGGGCGCCGAGCCGGAACAGCGCGAATGCACCCATCGAGTTGGCGGACGGGGTCGCGTTGTCGTGGATGTCCTTTTGGCGAACGACCAGCTGTTCGGCGTCTTCGGCGGTGGTGTTGAGGCCGCCGCTCCCGGGATCGAAGAACCAGTCGAGCATCGTGTCGGCCGTGGCGCGGGCCTCTTCGATCCAGCGAGCCTGGCCGGTTGCCTCGGCGAGCCGCGTGAACGCGTCGACCAGCGCCGCATGATCTGCTGCGAGTGCGCTGTGTCGAGCGGGAGGGTTCCCGTCGGCTTGCCACGAGCGATACCAGCGACCGTCGACACCGCGCATGTTGTCGAGCAAGAAGTCGGCGTTCTTGATGGCTGCGTCGATCCATGGCTGGTGCTTGAACACGGCGCCCGCTTCGGCGAG
>CALICC010000229.1 GCA_938049325.1 uncultured Ilumatobacter sp.
GTCGGACTCGATCCATGACCGAATGGCCTGGATGACGAGCACGTCGCACAGGCGGGTCACAACCGTCTCACCGCCCGGCTGCGCCGAGGCGGTCTCGGTTGCCATCAGCGACAACATGGTCGGCAACCAGTGCCAGTCAGCTGGCCGCGACGCCGCATCGATGTGGATGATCTCGGGCAGCATCGTCAGCAGGTTGCGCGCCACGGGGTGGCCCAGGTGAACAACGCCGCAGATCACGTCGGTGCGCGTGCCGCCGCCGCCGTGGCGCAGGATCGCGTACTGCCGGCTCACGTATTCGTGCGGGAGGTCGAACACGAGCGGTGTCGGTGACTCGTCGGCGTCGAACGCTCGGTGCCCTGCACCGTGGGGCAAGACGGCGATGTCGCCCGCCTGCATCTCGACCCGCTCGCCCGTCGATTCGAGCAAGGTGCACTGACCCTTGGTCACGACGTGGAACCACAAGCAGTCGGGCATCGGCGGCAGCTCGATGCCCCACGGTTCCGTGAGCTCGGACGGGCAGTAGAACATGCCGTCCATTCGCAGGAAGTGGAGCGCTTCGGCCAGCGGGTCGTGGCGCGCTGGAACGTGGTGGATGTCGGTGAGGATTCCGGCGACCGAGCTCATCTGTTCTCCTGGCTCATTCGTTCTCTTGAAGGCTCAATGTCGACGCTGTCGCGACGGCGAAGGCCGCAACCGATGCACCGGTGCGCAGCGCATGCCAACGATTCCACGCCGACTCGTATGCGGTGCGCTGTGCGTTGCTGTCCGCGTCGGTGCTCGTCGAGAGATCGAACGCATCCAGTGTGTTGTTGAGCGGGATGTTGCCGCCGGCGGTGACGCCGAGAACACCGATCACGTACGTCACCGACGCGATCGCGAGGAGCAGGGCGCGGCGATCCGACCCTGCGCGGAACTCGGCGACACTCGAGGCCGCGAGCAGGACCGGGGTGAGCATGTACGGAATCACGAACGCCGGGTTGACGATCGCGACGTTGATGGACTGCATCGTCGAGATGTACGTGTGGTCGGCGACTCGCTTCAGCCCCGGGATGACCGAGACCATCCAGGCGAAGAACAACCCGCCCATGAGTCCGGTCATGACCACCGAAGCCACGAGGAGCACGTTGCGAGCGCTCATCGCCCGACTCCCGGCGCATCATCGGTGAGTGTGAGGCTGCGTGCCCCGCTGCCGAGTGGATCCCTGATGAGGTCGCGGATGCGCACGCCGGGGCCGAAGGTGTGCACGGTCCGATTCGGACGGATGGCGACGAAGCAGCCGTCGTCCATCTCGAGTGCGCCATGACCGGAGATCGAGCCCAGTGCGCCGCTGTCGAGCAGTGCGGTTGCCTCTGGCGAGTCCATCTCGACCATCTCGGCGTGCGCTTGGAAGTGGATCGTGAACGGCGGTCCGACCGGCAGCCGGCGATACGAGATGCAGATCGCCACCTTCGGGTTGGCGACGATGTTGCGCACCTTGCGGCTGCGGTTCGATGCGTGGACCCACAGCGTGCCGTCGACGAATTCGTAGACGACACCGGCAACGTGGGCGTAGCCAGCCGACGAGGTTGTGGCGAGGGTGCAGAACGAGCGCTTCTCGATGGTGCGGGTGACCGTGCGCCGAAACGCGTCGGTCGATGCCTGGCTGACGGCCTGGCCGGACGTGTTGCTGGCGACGGCGTGCGTTTCGTTGTCGTTGCTGTTGGCGTTGATGGAAATGAGTGTTGAAGTCATGTACACACCATGCATGACGTTGACTGGACAGTGAATACCTCAGAGTCTCCCATACTTGATCGTTCGCCCAGACCGTCGAGCGGGCGAGATTCTGGGACGGGGAAGCAAACGCGGGCGCACGTGGTTGCATGACCTCGTGAGCAACGACACCGAGAACGGCACACCCGAAACATTCGACCTGATCATCATCGGATCGGGTTCTGGCAATTCGATTCCCGAGGAGCTCGCTGACTGGAAGATCGCGATCGTCGAACGCGGCACATTCGGCGGTACGTGCCTGAACGTCGGCTGCATCCCCTCCAAGATGTTCGTGCTGCCGGCCGACAAGGCCGTCGACGCGCAGCACGGCGCCAAGCTCGGTATCGACACACAGTTCAACGGCGCCGACTTCGGTGCGATCCGCGACCGCGTGTTCGGGCGCATCGACGACATCTCCGCCGGTGGTCGCGAGTATCGGGCGTCGGGAACACCGAACGTGACGCTGATCGAAGGAACCGCAGGATTCATCGACGACAAGACCCTCGACGTCGAGGGCCGCACGATCACGGCGCCCAAGATTCTCGTTGCCGTCGGCGCGCGACCCGTCACCCCACCGATCCCCGGCCTCGTCGAAACGGGTTTTCACACGTCGGACTCGATCATGCGACTCGACGAGCTGCCGCCGCGGCTCGGCATCATCGGCGGCGGGTTCATCGCTGTCGAGATGGGTCATGTCTTCTCGGGGCTCGGATCGCAGGTGACCCTGTTCAACCGCTCGAACGCACTCCTCAGAGGATTTGATACCGACATCTCCGAACGGTTCCAAGAGGTGTTCGGCGAACGGGTCGACCTTCGACTCGGTCACGTGCCGACCAAGGTCGAGCGCACCGATGAGGGCATCGTCATCACCTCCGGCGGCGAGCAGATCGTCGTCGACGAGCTGCTCGTGGCCACGGGGCGCGAACCCAACAGCGACCTGTTGAACGTCGATGCGGCTGGGCTCGAATGTCACCACCACGGCACGATCAAGGTCGACGACACGATGGCAACCAACGTCGACGGCATCTGGGCGATCGGCGACGTGGCCAACAGCTACCAGCTCAAGCACCTGGCCAACGCCGAAGCCAAGGTCGCCTTCTGGAACATGGCGCACCCTGACGATCCTCGGCATCAGAGCTACAAGGCCGTGCCGAGCGCGGTGTTCTCCAATCCGCAGATCGGCACCGTCGGCCTCACCGAACAGCAAGCGATCGACCAAGGCATCCCGCACAAGATCGGCAAGCGCGACTACGCCGGTACGGCGTACGGCTGGGCGCTCGTCGACGAGACCTCCTTCGCCAAGGTGATCGTCAATACCGACACCGGGCTGATCATCGGCGCGCACATTCTTGGGCCACAAGCGGCCACGCTGATCCAGCCGATCATCCAGGCCATGGAGTTCGACACGCCCGCCGAGCGGCTCGCCCACGACGTGTTCTACATCCACCCCGCGCTCACCGAGGTCGTGGAGAACGCGCTCCTCGAAGCGCTCTGACACACTGCCCACGTGGCCACACCGCTGACCGACGTTGAGATCGATGCCATTCGTGCGGCGACGCCAGGCTGTCGCGACGATCTGATTCACCTCAATCACGCCGGATCGTCACTGCCTGACCAGCGCGTGCTCGACACGCAGATCGAGCACCTACAACGCGAGGCCCACATCGGCGGCTACGAGGCAGCGGCCGAAGCGGCTGACCGTGGCCACGCTGTCTACGAGAGCATCGGTCGTCTCATCGGCGCTCGGCCCGAACAGATCGCGCGAGTTGAGCATGCAACGGCGGCGTGGAACGCTGCGTTCTGGTCGATTCCGATGCGCGCCGGGCAACGGATCATCACGCACGATCACGACTACGGCGCGAACTGGATTGCGTTCTTGCACGCGGTGGAGACGCGCGGCGTCGTGATCGACAGAATCCCGAGCGACACCCTTGGACAGATCGATCTCGAAGCACTCGGTCGGTCGCTCGAGGAGCCCGACGATGTTGCGCTCGTGTCGCTCGCCTGGATTCCCACGAGTGGTGGTCTCGTCAATCCAGCCGCAGCGGTGGGCGCCCTCACTCGCGCGGCGGGTGTCCCGTTCCTGCTCGACGCGTGCCAGGCGGTCGGCCAGCTCGACATCGATGTCGACGCGATCGGATGCGACCTCCTGTCGGGGACCGGCCGCAAGTACCTTCGAGGCCCGCGTGGCACTGGGTTCCTGTACGCGAGCGAGAACATCCTCGACCGCCTGACGCCGTCCCAGCCCGACCACCACGGTGCTGACTGGACCGCGCTTGATCGATACGAATTCGCGGCCGGTGCCACACGGTTTGAGCACTGGGAGCACAGCCACGCCGCGTGGCTCGGCCTTGGGGTCGCGGTGGACGTGGCCGTCGACATCGGTGTCGACCGGATTCAGCGGACGGTCGCGCTGCGCGCGAAGGATCTACGGGCGCAGCTTGTCGACGCGGGCATGAACGTGCACGACCAGGGCGTGGCGCGGTGCGGCATCGTCACGATGACTCATCCGAGGATCGAGTCGGCTGACGTCCGCGCTCGGCTCGGAGAACTCGACATCAACACGTCCACGACG
>CALICC010000230.1 GCA_938049325.1 uncultured Ilumatobacter sp.
TGCGGTGCTCGGCTACTTCCGCCACGAGGTCACCACGTACATCCGTGAGGGAACGAAGCTCGTCTTCGCTCGCAAGAAACCGACCACCGTCGAGGGCCGTCTCGCCTGGTTCTTCGTGCTCGCGACGATCCCGGCAGCAGCGATCGGCGCGTTGTTCGAAGACGTGATCGATGAGGCGCTCGGCACGCCGCTGATCATCGCAATCTCGCTCATTCTCTTCGGTGTGCTGCTTGGCTGGGCCGACCGCATCGCGGGCAAACGCGAACTCGAGGAGTTCGAGGCTCCCGACGCATTGAAGGTCGGTGTCGCGCAGGCGCTTGCCCTCAACCCGGGCACCTCCCGATCCGGCATCACGATCACCGCGGCCCGAGCACTGGGGTTCGACCGTGACGCAGCCGCTCGCATCAGCTTTGTCATGTCGCTGCCGGTCATCGCCGGCGCGGTGCTGGTGAAGACCTACGGCGTCATCACCGACGGGATTCCGGAGGAGCTGTACGTACCGATGGCGGTCGGCATCGTGACGTCAGGTGTTTCAGGCCTTGCTGCGGTGTGGGGCACGTTGCGGCTGATCCGCACACGCAGCTTCATGCCGTTCGTCGTGTATCGCATCGCAGCCGGTGTGCTCGTGCTGGTGCTGATCGCCACCGGTGTCCGGTCCGGCTGACGGGCCCGTCAGTGCGGCCCGGCTTCACCGGGTGAAAACGATCGAAGCGCTTCGCAGCTGCGCGGCAGCCGCGACGAGCGGAGCGTCTGCCGGGTCGACCGCAATGAACGCGACGTCGAGGTCGACTGCCACGATCTCGGCGCTGTCGGCCAGGACGAGCCCGTCGGAATAGATCGCGACCGCTGCGCCGATCGGGGCATTGACGACGAGCGGATCGCTCACGGGAACGACGACGGTGTCGTCAGCGGCGCCCGCTGCCGGGCCGATCCCAACGGTCAGGTCGGCTGCGACGATCACCTCGCCACTCGCGATGTGTTGCCGCGCCCGTGCGTCTGGTTCCGGTGTGGTGACCGCCGTTGGGGCGAGGGCAGCGATCGGCAACTCGATTCGAGTCATCTCGATCGGATCACCCGGCGCGTGATCACGTGCAGCCACGGCGACTTCTTGCGTCGTCGTCCACGACTCGCGGGCGGCGTCGACGCGCGCGAGTTGCTGGGCAACGGTGAGACCAGTGGCCCCTGCGATCGCCACGACGATCACCCACCGGATCCATGGTCGGCGTGCGAGACCAAGACGAATGCGTGGCCCGAGCTGCGTGAATGGTGTCTTCATGATGCTCCTCTGAACGATGTCGAGAGGAGGGAGTCGGCCCGGGCAGGCTACTCGCGCGCGTGGACGACGCGTTCAGCTCGAGGATGCTGTCGACGACGTCGTCGACGTTGACGTTGAGGTCGACGACGAAGAAGACGCCGAGGAGCCGGAGCTGCTGTCTGACGAGCCGCTGCTGGATGAGCTGCTTGCGGACGAATCAGCGCTGGATGAAGAGCTCGAGCTATCGGCGCTCGACGACCCCGACGAGTCCGACCCGCTCGGAGCCGGGGAGGTGGCGCTCGACTTGCCGCGGTTATCGGTTTTGAAGAAGCCCGATCCCTTGAAGGTCACGCCGACGGGCTGAAAGACCTTCTTGACGGGAAGAACCTCGCCGGACTCGGGGTGGGCATACTCGGTGAGCGAGTCGTCGGTGAATGCCTGCTGGACCTCGATGGTCTCGCCGGACTCGACGAATTTGTAGACGTACGTGGGCATTGGAATTGAAAAGCTATCGTCCCTCGCATGCAGGTACGCAGTGCAGTCATTCCGGCGGCAGGATTGGGCACACGGTTCCTTCCGGCTACGAAGGCAGTCCCGAAGGAGTTGTTTCCGATCGGTGACCAGCCAGCGATCCAGGTCGTCATCGACGAAGCACTCGGTGCAGGTATCGATCACATCGTGGTCGTGTCCAGTCGGTCGAAGCCGGCGATCGAGGATTACTTCGCCCCGAACGAGGCGCTACTTGCGTCGCTCGAGGAGAAGGGCAAGATCGACACTGCCGATCGGCTGCGTGCGATCGGCCGTGACTGGCGCGTCAGCATCGTCTACCAAGACAACCCCAAGGGCCTCGGTCATGCGGTGGGCTGTGCGCGTGAAGCGGTCGGCGACGAGCCGTTCGCCGTCATGCTCCCTGACGAGATGATGTCGTCGTCGAGCCTGCTCGCGCAGATGAACGGTGTGTGTGCGTCCACGGGCGGCAGCGTCGTTGCCGTGCTCGAGGTTCCCGCGGACCAGGTCAGCTCCTACGGCGTCATCGACCCGTCGGGCCCGTTGTCCGAGGACGGCGTGATCCCGGTCAAGGATCTCGTCGAGAAGCCACCGGTCGACGAGGCTCCTTCCAACTTCATCATCACCGGCCGCTACGTGCTGACCGCTGATGCGTGGACCGAGATCGATGCGCTCCAGCCCGGTCGCGGCGGCGAGCTTCAGCTCACCGACGCGCTTCGTGCGCAGGCCGCTCGCTCGCCGTTCCACGCGGTGGTGGGCGACGTCGGTCGCTACGACACCGGGAACCCGCTCGGGTTCTTGACGGCGTCGATCGAGATGGGGCTCGCCAACCCTGAGCTCGGTGCCGATCTGCGCAGCTTCTTGCGTGACCTCGACATGTCCTGACACTCGTTGTCGGGTCTGCCCGCGACAACAAGTCACACTCGGCGGAAGAGGCCTGGTTCGTCGTGAACGAGGCCGTACTCGTCGACACGGAAGTCGACCGACACGCCGGTCTTGGCGTGCGTCTTGCGCCAAAGTCCGGGCTCGACGTGGGTGTAGTGCTGCTGCACGGGAATGACGCCGAGCGTTTCGACATCGACGACTGCCGTCACGATCTGTGCGGTGTCACCGACGTCGAGCTGGAGTCGCCGAATCGGCAGCGAGTTGGTGAACGGTGTGACGTGGAGATCGAGGTCGTGGCACCCGTCGAGATCTTCTCGGTGGGCACCGTTGACCTCGCCCCACCGACCGGCGCCATCGGTGCCGAGCCAGAGGTCGGGTTGATCCCCGTCGCGGAACAGCAGGAACTGGCTCACTGACCACGTCGAGGTGATGCGCAGCACGTACGACACGGCTTCGCGCCCGACCTCGCCGATCGCGGTCCACCCTTCGTTCTCCCAGCGCAACGTGACCGTTTCGTCGCCGTCTCCGTCCCAGGTCTGCCACCGAGCCGTGTAGCCATCGGCTGGGAATGCAGTCATCGCCGTCGCCATGGAGGGCAGGCTAGAGGTGGCGCTTTCCACCCGGTCCACAAGTTGTGTCCGCGAATTGGCACCCCGGTGGAATACTCGTCTCATGGACGGTGGGCTGCGGTGTGTTCTCTTTTTGGTGTTCGTGACGCTGGCGGCGTGTTCCGGCGGTGACGGCGCTGACCCGGCGCAAGGCCGACTGATCGTGCAGTCGAATCTGAATTCGCTCGACGGTCGCGTCGCTGGGCAGATCAACGTGCTGGACGACGGCTGCGTCGTGCTCAACGACGGGGTCAACCGTTTGGGGATCCTCTGGCCGCTCGGCACCACGTGGGACGAGGAGACAGCGACCGTGGTGTTGGAAGACTCGACGGTGATCGTCGACGGCATGTTCCTCGAGTCGAGCGGCGCGACCGTGGTGCTCAACGACGAGTACATCGCTGGTGCCGCCACGACCGGCTACCTCAAGAAAGGTTCGGTTCGGGCCGACGCTCGCAGCTGCGTGGAAGGCGAGCAATTCGTTGCCATCGCCAAGGGCAGCGTGACGGTCATCGACGGCTGAGATCTCGCTCAGTGGCGGCTGAGAACCCTCCGGTACCGTGACGACATGACGCCGCTCGAGGATGCTCAGGAGTTCGTGTTGAGGTCATGTCCGCCGAAGGCGCCGGACGTGGTTGATCGTGGTGCTGCAGGGGGCCTGGTGCTTGCCGAACCCGTCGTTTCTGGCGAGATCGTGCCTCCGTTCGACAACACCGCGGTCGATGGGTACGCCGTGCGATCCGAAGATGTCGCGTCGGCCGCCGACCAGCCGGTCGACTTGATCGTGATCGGCGAGATCGCGGCGGGTGCCGCTCCGGATCGACCGGTTGGCCCCGGCGAGGTTGTGCGCATCATGACCGGGGCGCCGATGCCCGAAGGTGCCGACGCCGTGGTGATGGTCGAAGACTCCGAACGGCTTGGCATCGACGACGACGGGATCGAACGCGTCCGCCTGTCGGCAACCGTGCCGCGCGGGGGAGCGGTGCGTGGAGCGGGCGACGACGTGAAGATCGGCGACGAGTTGTTCCCGGCCGGAACGCAGATCACGCCCGCGATCGAAGCGGTGTTGGCGAGCGTCAATGCGCAGACCGTCACGGTGTTCCCGCGGCTGCGAGTCGCGGTGCTGTCGACCGGCGACGAATTGATCGACGACGGCTCACCCCTCGAACTCGGTCAGATCCGAGAGAGCAACAGGACCATGCTCGCTGCGCTGCTGGCCGAGTCGGGATGCGACGTGGTCGACCTCGGCGTGGTGCGCGACGACGAAGCCGAGCTCGAACGTGTGCTGCGCGACGCCGCGCTCACGTGCGACGCGATCGTGTCGAGCGGCGGGGTGTCGATGGGGGACTACGACGTGGTCAAAGCCGTGCTCGGCCGCATCGCCGACATGACGTGGATGCAGATGGCGATCAAGCCGGCCAAGCCGTTTGCCTTCGGCACGCTCACGCGCCCCGACAACACGGTGGTCCCGATCTTCGGTCTGCCCGGCAATCCCGTGAGTTCGCTCGTCAGCTACGAGTTGATGGCGCGACCCGCGCTGCGCCGGATGATGGGCCACACCCGCCTCACTCGAATGAGCGTGGTGGGCGTTGCCGACACCGACTTCGGTCGCAGTCCCGACGGCAAGGTGCACTTCACGAGGGTCAACGGCGAATTCGGCGACGACGGCCGTTTCCATGTCCGGCCGGTGGGCGCCCAGGGCAGCCATCAGTTGGCAGCGACGGCATTGGCTGACGCCATGGCGATCATTCCCGATGGCACCGGTCTGCAAGCGGGCTCCGACGTCGCGGTCTTGCTGCTCCACGGTTGAGGAGTACCCCGACGTCGATGTCTGCTTGCCGGACTTGTTAAGTCGTTGTTCAGTGAGTTCGTCCACCGTGGTGGGTGGGCGAACACAGGGTTCGCCACGTTCGGGAGAGGAACCCCATGCAACGAATTCGTACTCTGATCGGCGTCGCGCTCGCGGCGGTCGTGATGCTGCCAGCGCTTCCCGCCGAGGCCTACGCCCCGTTCTCGACGACGGTGCGCACGATCGCCTCGCAAGGTGACGTCGGGCGGGTGTCGGCTGCTGCGCTGATGCCGGACGATCTGGCGATCGTCGCGTCGTGGGACAGCACGAACCATGCGATCGACGTGATCGCCTGCGCCAACGCGGAATGCACGGTCGGCGAGTCGCACACGGTCTTCGACTCGGGCTACGTCGCCGACTTCGACATGGCGGTCGGACCCGACGGCCTCCCGGTCATCGCAGCCTCGTACGGCCCGGGTGTGGTCGTGATCAAGTGTGGTGACCGAGCCTGTGCCGCAGACAACACCACGACATCGATTGCATTCTCGGACTGGTACGGCACCTACTACGGCGTGTCGATCGATGTGGGTACCGACAACCTGCCGAGCGTCGCGTACTCGTCATCGCGGTTGAGCCTGCAGCGTCTGTTCGTCACCTCGTGCAACGACGTCGCGTGTGTAGGCGGTGATGAGCATGACAAGTACCTCGCTGGAGGCACGTCGGGGTACTCGTCGGATCTGGTCGTCGATGGCGGCAATCGCGCCGCCATCGCGTGGACGAAGGGCGGCGAGACGTTCTTGACCCGCTGTGCGGACACCTGTGGGTCGGCGTCGACGACATCGATCGGAACCGGGATGCTGGAGCCCAGCATCGCGGCGTCGGGCGACCGGCTCAGCATCGCGGGCCGCGACAACTGGAAGATCATCCGCACCGTCGACTGCGCCCCACAGTGCTCGGCGCCTACCGCCGTGATGGCGTGGAACGATCGCGGGATCAAGCCCGACATCGCCTTCGTGGGGCCGACGCACACGGTCATCGCGTTCGTCGAGCCGACCCGGGGCTACCTGGAGTTCATCGACTGCCCATCGACCTGCCTTGCACCGCAGTACGTCGACAACCGGGCGAATGTCACGGGGAGCAACGTCTCGATCGCTGGAGGTGACAACGAGGCGTACGTCAGTCATCCTCGCGGCCACGCGGACCAGGGCCTCACGCACATTCATCGGCCGAAGAAGCCGGGCTGGGGCTGGTGACCCGGTACGACGGTGAGGGGTGCGCTTCGAGGTCGTAGAGTAGGGCCATGTCGGCAGCGCACCAGGATCTCATCGATCCATTCGGTCGGGTCATCGAAGATCTGCGGATCTCGGTCACCGATCGCTGCAACTTCCGGTGCACGTACTGCATGCCTGAAGAGGGAATGCAGTTCTTGGATCGTTCGAAGGTGATGTCGTTCGAGGAGATCGAACACCTGGCGCGCATCTTCGTCGAGCGCTACGGCGTGAAGGGCATCCGGCTCACGGGTGGCGAGCCCACGGTTCGCGCTCAACTCCCGGTCCTCGTCACGAAGCTCGCCGCGCTCGAGAACGAACACGGCCACGTCGATCTCGCCATGACCACCAACGGTGCCACGATGCGCCTCGTTGCCGACGGGCTGCGCGAGGCGGGTTTGAAGCGGGTCAACATCAGCCTCGACACGCTCGACCGTGCCAAGTTCCACGAGATGACGCGGCGCGACCAACTCGACAATGTGCTCGACGGCATCGAGGCCGCGAAAGAGGCTGGCTTCGATCGCGTGAAGATCAACGCGGTCATCGAGCGCGGTGTCAACGACGACGAGATCGTCGACCTCGCCACGTACGGCCGTGAGCAGAACGTCGAAGTGCGCTTCATCGAGTTCATGCCGCTCGACGCGACCGGCCACTGGATGAACGACACCGTCGTCGGTCAAGACGAGATCGTCGCCAAGATCAACGAGGTGTATCCCATCGAGGTGATGCCCGCTCGTGGTGCGGCCCCTGCCGACCGGTTCCGCTACCTCGACGGTGACGGCACGAGCGCCGGCTCGATGATCGGCGTGATCCCCACGGTCACGAAGCCATTCTGTGGCGATTGCGACCGTGTGCGGCTCACCGCGGAGGGTGATTTCCGCACGTGTCTCTTCGCCACGAAGGAGTTCGGCCTATTGGCAGCGCTCCGCGCGGGCGAAACCGACGACCAGCTCGCGGCACGGATCGAAGCGGCGGTCGCCACCAAGTGGGCCGGTCATCAGATCAATCAGGTCAACTTCACGCGGCCCACCAAGTCGATGAGCCAAATCGGCGGGTAACCACAGCGTCCAACGGCGCCTTGAGCGAGGCTTGACCGCGGATTGACCGGTCTGGCGCATCGTGTCCCACGTGGCTGTATTCCCGCAGTCCGTGACCGAAGGACACATCTCATGAGAACTCGGATAGTTCTGCTCGTTGCTGCGATGTTCGCAGTACTCCTCCCCGCAACCTCCGCCGACGCGGCGGGAAGCGAGATCCACGTCATTCCGCGTGGCGACCACACCGGTTTTTGGTCGGAGATGGCCATCGCCGCAGATGGCAACCCGATGATCGCCTCCTACAACCACGGCACGCAGTCGGTCGAGGTGACGACCTGCTACAACCCCGAGTGCACGCGAGCTCGTGGAGCGATCGTCGCCACGGGCGTGCCGTTGGCCGACATCGACCTCGCGGTGGGATCCGATGGGCTCCCGGTGATCGCGTACACGATCCGCGGGTTCTTCCTCCCCGGCGGATTCGCGAACGTCATCAAGTGCTCCGACGCGTTCTGCCAGCGATCCAGGTCTTACCAGCGGGTGTTCTCCTCGTTCTCCGGGGACGTCGGCAATATCTCGGTCGACGTCGACCAGCACAACAATCCGACCGTGATCGTCGACGGTTCGTACGAAGCCAACGGACCTCGGTTCACGCAGCTCGTGTCGTGTGGCGACCCGGCGTGCCGACCGGCCGATCAGCGAGTCCGCGGGCTGGGCGTCGGGCGAGGCCACGATGTTGCGATCGGCCCTGACGGACTCCCGGTGATCGCACTCAACGCAGTGAACCGAGGGGCTCGGATGACGATCGAACGCTGCGCCGACCTGCGATGCAAGGTCCGCACGTCGGAGTCGATCGGCAACGTCGGCTCGCACACGCCACGCGTTGCGTCCGACGGCAAAGAGATCACCGTGGTCGCCGTCGACGTCAAGCAGCGAGCTGAGCGCATCGTGTGCAATGCGTCGAAGTGCTACGAACCGCAGCGCATCTCGCAGGATCGTGTTCGAGTGGTGAGCCCGAACGTTGCGTACTCGCGAGCCGGGGCCACGGTCGTGAGCTACACCGACAGCGCCCGCGCCGGCCTCTGGTTCAGCCGGTGCCGCTCGACGTGTGATCGCGAACTGCTCGTTGACGGCGACGCCGGTGCGACATTCACCCGAGTGGGCGTCACGGCCCGAGAGGGCGTCGGGTTCGTATCGTTCTTCGTACCGTCGCAGGCTCGGCTCGGCATCGCCTCGGTCGAGACCTACTGACACCGAGGTCAGCGTTCGGGCCTACGATTCGTCCCGTATGAAGGGTCGATTCGTTGCGGCGACAGCGGTGGCGGCGGTTGCGTGGGGCACGCTCGTCATGAGTGCGGCCCCCGCAGCCGTCGATGGCCCGGCGTCGGCAACCGAGCCAGCCGAGCGGCTCACTCGGCAGGCGTCGGGACCAACGGTCGGTGGGTGCCCGGTGTTCCCAGCCGATAACGCCTGGAACCAGGACGTGTCGACGTATCCGTTGCATCCGCGCAGCGCACAAATCGTCGCCAGGATCCAGTCGATCGGCGGTGACAACCTTCACCCCGACTTCGGTGAGAACCCGAACTACGGCATCCCGTACATCGTCGTGCCAGGGACCGAACCGCTCACGCCGGTCACCTACGACGCCTACGGCGACGAGAGTGATCCCGGGCCCTTCCCGCTTCCGCTCGACGCGCCCATCGAAGGCGA
>CALICC010000231.1 GCA_938049325.1 uncultured Ilumatobacter sp.
CAGTCGGCGTCGACGCTGAACCTGCTTCGGGCGTTCACCAAGGGCGGGTTCGCCGACCTGTCCCGAGTTCACTCGTGGACGCAAGAGTTCGTTGCAGCGAGCCCGGCAGGTCAGCGGTACGAGCAGCTCGCCTCCGAGATCGAGCGCGCGCTTTCGTTCATGCGGGCCTGCGGCATCGAGACCGAACACAACGCCAGCTTGTCCGAAGTCGACGTCTACACCTCCCACGAGGCGCTCCTGCTCGGGTACGAAGAATCCTTGACCCGCCAAGACTCGCTCACCGGCGCCTGGTACGACTGCTCCGCCCACATGTTGTGGATCGGCGAACGAACCCGCGATCTCGAAGGCGCACACGTGGAGTTCCTGCGAGGCGTCGGCAACCCGATCGGCTGCAAGGTCGGCCCGACCACCGACGCCAACTACCTGATCGAACTCTGCGAGGTCCTCAACCCGTCACGGATCCCCGGCCGCCTCACGCTCATCACGCGCATGGGTGCCGACAAGATCGAAGACGGACTCCGCCCACTGCTTCGAGCCATCAAGGAGTCGGGTCATCCGGTGGTGTGGGCGTGCGATCCGATGCACGGCAACACGTTCACCGCACCCAGCGGCCGCAAGACTCGCGACTTCGACGACATCGTCGCCGAGATCGGCGGCTTCGTCCGGGCGCACCGAGCCGAGGGAACGTGGCCCGGCGGCATCCACGTCGAGTTGACCGGCGACGACGTGACCGAGTGCTTGGGCGGAGCCGAAGAGCTGAGCGACAGCCAACTCGACGACCGATACCAGACGGTGTGCGACCCACGTCTCAACGGACGCCAGAGCGTCGACCTGGCGTTCCGCGTCGCTGAGCTGCTCCGCGACTTCACCTGATCCACTCCACGATGGGAGTGCTCGATGCGACCTCGACGTGGCCCGTGCCCACCGTCGCCGGCGCGATCGTGCACCGTGGCGAGGTTCTCGAACGCATCGGTCCCGGCGACCACATGTTCCGGCTGGCGTCGATCGGCAAGGTCCTCACTGCGTGGACCTGTTTGATCGCGATCGAAGAAGGCACGATCGCACTCGATGACCCCGTGGGCCCCGACGACGGCTCGGGTCGCACGCTGCGGCATCTGCTCGCACACGCGGGCGGCTACGGCTTCAACGCGGGCGATCCGATCGGCGCACCCGAACGGCGTCGGCAGTACGGCAACGCGGGAATCGAAGCAGCCGCCGACCATCTCGCGAGGGCTGCCGACATGAGCTTCGACGAATACCTCCGGGTCGGCCTCCTCGATCCGCTCGCCATGACCTCGACCCAGCTCCGCGGGTCACCTGCGTTTCAGATGTGGTCGACGGTCGACGACCTCGTCCGGTTCTCGCAAGAAGTGACCGCACCGACGTTGATCACGAGCGAAACGGCGGCTCTCGCTGCTCGTCCACACTTCCCGACTCTCGGGGGTATCGTTCCGGGCGTGGGTCGTTACGAGACGTGCCCCTGGGGTTTGGGGTTCGAGATTCGGGGAGACAAGTCCCCCCACTGGACTGGGTCGCGCAATTCGACAGCGACGTACGGTCACTTCGGTGGTGCTGGCACCATGATGTGGATCGACCCCGACCAGGACGGACTGAGTTTGATCGCCTTGACCGATCGGCCGTTCGACGATTGGGCCGAGGACGCGTTGCAGCTCTGGCCGGCGTTGTCCGATGCGACGATCGAGTCCGTGAGCAGCTGATGCCGACCTTCAGCCACGGGGACCGAGTTCGCTACGCCACCACCGGCGACGACGGATTCCCCCTGGTGCGGTACGGCTTCGTCGGCGGAGAGTCCAGCGAATCCGGCCCGGTGGTCGTGCTACTCGACGGCGAACTCGGCAGCGACGTGGTCGACCTCGACAAGCTCGAGCCGGTCCACATCTCGACCGTCGAACTCAAGCTCGACGGCGCCGACTTGCTCAACGATCCGAAGCTCCGTCACGGCCTGATCGGACTGTGGGAAGCCGAAGCCGAAGAAGCCGGGCTCCGCATCGCCGCGATCCACCCGATCGACTCTGGATTGGGCGTTCGCGATACGAGCGAGGGTCTTGCGCTGGCGGAAGTGACTGCGGCCGGCGAAGACTACGTGTTGCGGGCCACGCAGTGCCCTGACGACGCCGTGCTCTTGCACTGCGACCGTCCACAGCGCTTCTTCTTCTGACGCGCGCTCCAGCCCCTCACACCATGGGCGGAGCGAACGGTGTTGACGCGGGCGGCAGCATCGACACCGGGGCCGGCTCTGGCCGAACAGGCGTTGCGGCGGCGAAGAGATCAGCCAACTCCGCTCGGACCGTCGCAGACGCAACCATCGAGGCAGCCGCGAGGAGGCGTTCGGCGCGCACCTGCTCCGCTCGATCCACCGTGTTCGCGAGATCGTCGTACGAGCCGGTCGAGACGCCGACCGACACCTCGACGTTCGACTCCGCCAGCAACGGCATCTGATCCACGTTCATCCGGACCCGCTCGGCAAGCACCACAGCATCTGGCTCCTCGGTTTCCGGCAGGAGCACACAAAACGTCTCGGCCGTACGACGAAAGACGATGTCGGTCGTGCGTGCCGTCGCCATGATGAGCCACGCAACCCGCTCGAGCACCTGTTCACCGGTTGGTCGACCGTCGACACCGTCGAACGACTCGAAGTCCTCGATCGCCACCATCATCGTGGAGGTTGGCATCGTCGAGGTTGGCATCGTGGAGGTTGGCCCGGTGGAGGTCTTCGGCACCGACGGCACCGCATCCGTAGCGTTCCCGATCATCTCGTCGAGATGTCGCCGGGTGAACACCCCGGTTACAGGGTCGACGTCAACGTCCTCTCGAACCTGCTGTCGCCGAAAGCCGAATACCACACTGAGTTTCTCGGCATATTCGGCGGCCTTCTTGACGTGCTGCCGGACTCAGCACTCAGCGCGTATCGACGACGCGGAACGACTCAGCACTCGATCCTTCGGGCAAGCCTCCCTCGGTTGCAATCGACTGCCACCAGGTCCGCACGCGTTCTTCCATCCCTTCGGGGTCGCGATGCTGGCTCTTGTGGCGCATCAGCGCGTCGATCTTGCGATCGAGCTGCGTCGTGATGTCGACCACTTCGGCGTCACCCGTGCCGAACGGAATCCACACTTCGTCGACGCTCCAGTCTTCGATCTCGGCCGCAGGTTGCCCGGTGAAGGCAAACGGGTTGCGGGCGTCGGGATACACCGCAGACATCGTTGCCTCGCCGGTGGCGATGTGATCGGGGTGAGATCCGTACGTCGAGTCGAGATTGCGAACGGGCATCTGCGTGATGACCACCTGCGGCCGAACCTGGCGGATCACCACGCTGATGTCGTGGCGCAGCTGAAGGTCGGCCACGACCGAGCCGTCCATGTGCCCGAGAAACCGGACGTCGGTGACGCCGACCTCAGCCGCCGCCTCGGTCTGTTCGCGACGTCGAATCATTGCCATGTCGGTCCGCGGGATCGAGTGGTCGAAACCACCTGCCTGGCCATCGGTGACCATGCAGTATGAGACTTCGACGCCCGCGTCGGTGAGATGCGCAATCGTCCCGGCTGCGCTGAAATCAACATCGTCTGGGTGTGCCATCACCGCGAGGACGCGGTCGATCTTCGAGAACTCGAGCATCACGCCAGTCAATCGGGACACCAACGATTCGGGCATCGCGGACCGTCGATGAATACAGTCGGGTCATGACGCTCAGCCACGAGATCACGCCTCAACCACTGGACAGCATCGATCTGTCGGCGCCAGAGTTCTGGGCGGCACCTCGGCACGTACGCGAAGGGGCCTTTCAAACGCTGCGTGACACGCCTGGGCTGGTGCACTACGACGAACGCGTCATCGAAGAAGCGCCCTTCCCACCCGGTGCCGGCTACTACGCCCTCACGCGCCACGAAGACATCTGGCACGTCAGCCGCAACGCCAATCTCTTCTGCTCCGGCCAGGGTTCGAACATCGGCGACCTCCCCCAGGAGATGAACGAGTTCTTCGGCTCCATGATCAACATGGACGACCCAAAGCACTTCCGTCTGCGATCAATCGTGTCGAAGGGCTTCACGCCGAAACAGATCGGACAGATCGACGAGATGATCGTCGCGAAGGCTGCCGAGGTCATCGACCGGGTTCTCGAGCAGTTCCCCGAGAAGACCTGTGACTTCGTCGAACACATCGCTGCCGCACTGCCGCTCGAGATCATCTGCGACATGATGGGGATCCCGTCTGCGGACTACGCCCAGGTACTCGCATGGACGAACACGATCCTCGGCGTCGGCGACCCCGAGTACGTCACGTCGTATGACGAACTGATGGCGCACTCGCTCGAGATGTTCATGTACGCCCAGGCTCTCGGCGAGGATCGACGCACGAACCCGCAAGACGACATCACGTCGGTGATGATGGCCGCCGAGGTCGACGGTGACCAGCTGACACCACAGGAGTTCGGCTCCTTCTTCATCTTGCTCGTCGTGGCCGGCAACGAGACAACGCGCAATGCGATCAGCCACGGCATGAAGGCCCTCACCGACCATCCGGACCAACGCGAGCTGCTCTACGGCGACTACGAAACTCACGCGAAGACCGCCATCGAGGAGATCGTCCGCTACGCCACGCCGGTCATCCACTTCCGGCGCACCGCCACCGAAGACACCGAGATCAACGGCTTTCCGATCAAACAAGGCGAGAAGGTCGTGATGTACTACAACTCCGGCAACCGCGACGAGCGGGTGTTCACCGATCCGCATCGTTTCGACGTGACCCGTGCGACGCAGCCCGCCCAGGTCGGATTCGGTGCGGGCGGACCGCACTTCTGCCTCGGCGCCAACCTGGCGCGCCGCGAACTGGTGATCATGTTCGACGAGATCCGACGCCGCGTCCCGTCGCTGCGCATCACCGGGGATCCCGACTACCTTCAGTCAGCGTTCATCAACGGCATCAAGCGTGTCGAATGCGCGTGGGACTGACGATTGTCTGAATCACCACTTCCGACCGGTAGCGACATCACTCGGACCCTGACCGTTGTCGGCATGCTCACGTATGCGGCATGGCTGATCTTCTTGTTCCGCCAATTCGAGCGAGTCGCTCGCGTCACCGAACAGCGATTCGCCGGAGAGTGGGACCAACGGTTGGAGGTGTTGAGCTTCGTGGCATTGCCGCCAAACGTGATGCTCATCGTCTTGCCCGCCGTCGCTGCATCGATCGCCACGTGGATGGCGGGCCCCACCCAAACACTTGAACTCGCGATCGTGCTGCGCCTGACCCGATGGTCGGCGAACTTGATGATCCTCATCGCCGGAGTGTCGGCAGTCGCGACGCTCGTCAACGACACCGTGAGCCCGACACGCATCGGCGACTTCGGTATGCGCATCGCGGGCATCCTCATCGCCGCAGCGGCGTCGAAACTCTGCCTCGAAGCGGGGCGCACGGCGCCGGGCGGCTGAGTCGGTCGGAACGTTCGGGTGGTTCAGGCGCCGAGATCGGCAGTGCGGAAGTGGTTGCGACACAGCAGTTCGTAGCGCACCGAGTCACCGAACAACGGCTGATCGGCATCGTTCGTGTCGCCAACGAGCACGGTGTCGCCTTCGTACACGACCGCGCCGTTGACGACGCGAGCGTTGTGGGTGGCGCGAGCTCCGCACCAGCAGCGAGCTTCGACTTGGAGCGGGATGTGTTCGTCGGCCAACTCGAGCATGCGCCGCGTCCCATCGAACAGCTCACCTCGAAAGTTCGTGAGGAGTCCGAACGCATAGACGTCGACCGCGAGATCATCGACCACGCGAGCCAACTGGTCGCACTGCGCAGGCGTGTAGAACTGCGCCTCGTCGCAGATCACGTAGTGGATCGGCCAGTTGTCGGCAGCGAGCCGATACAGGTCGACCTCGGGCCCGACCTCGATCGCCGGGGCAGCAACTCCGAGACGACTCGTGACCTGGCGCCCCTCACGATCCATCGTCGTGAGCAGCAGGCCGTACAGCTGCCGGTTGGCAAGATTGTGATGGATTTGGAGCGCCACCGTGCTCTTGCCGGAACCCATGGTTCCGAAGTTGAAACGAAGCGTGGCCATCGATCTGCGAAGTTACCCGCGATCAGCCGGGGATCTCGGCACCCCCGGTGTCGTTCTCGACCTGCGCAGGTCCGTCGATTTCGATCAGCTCACCAGGTTCAGGCGTCGGAGGCTTGTCGTCGTCAGAGCACCCGACCATCGCCAGAACCAACGCCGATGTGATCACTGCAGTACGAAGCATCCGAGCAGGATAGGTCAGAGCATTGCTTGCAGCGCGGTGATCCGGTCAGCCTCGCTCGCAGCCTTGTCCATCCGATACTGCTTCACTCGAGCGAAGCGGAGGGCAATTCCGCCGGGGTAGGTGGTCGAACGCTGCACGCCGTCGACAGCGACTTCGACGACCTGCTCGGGGGCAACGTGCACGACCTGCCGTCCGTCGAGTGTCCCCTCGCCGAGCGACAGCTCTTGAAAGCGTGCGGTTTGCCATCGCAACATCTCGTCGGTCATCCCCTTGAAGGTCTTGCCGACCATGACAAACCTGCCGGCGTCGTCGGGGTCACGGGCACCGAGATGGATGTTCGAGAGCAACCCGGTCCGGCGTCCGTGGCCGGGCTCGACGGCGAGCACGACCAGGTCGAACGTGTACACCGGCTTGACCTTGCGCCACCCTTTGCCGCGCCGCCCCGCCTCGTAGGGAAGGCCGAGGTCTTTCACCATCACACCTTCGTGGCCGGCATCGATCGCTGCACTCAGGAACGCCTCTGCCTGAGCGACGTCGGCGGTGACGATCGACGGCAATCGCGAGGCCTCCGGCACGGCCTCGGCGAGCAAGGTCCGCCGCGTCGACAGCGGTTCGTCGTGCACCGCAACGCCGTCGAGGAACATGACGTCGAAGAAGAACGCCTGGAGCGAAGTGTCGTGGCGCATCGAGTCCTGGAAGGCGTGCGGCGCGCCGTCGTCCATCAACCCCATTGCCTCACCGTCGAGCACGAGATCACCACCCGGGAGCGACCGGACCTCATCGACCACCCCGGGAAGCCGTTCGGTGATGTCGTTCAGGTTGCGCGTGAACAACTTGACCTCACCACCACGCCGGTGCGCCTGCACGCGAACACCGTCGAGTTTCCAGTCGACCTGGACGAGCCCCGCCAACGACATCGCCTCAGCAACATCGGCCGCCGGGCTCGCCAGCATCGGCTGCACCGGACGCAAGGCTTCGAGCGACACGGCATCGAGCGCCGCCCGGCCACCCGACAGCGCAGCCGTCGCGGCCACCCCGAGGTCGCCTGCCATCATCGCAGCGCGACGCACCGCTGCGACCGGGACCTCTGCGGCGGCTGCAATCGCCGTCGTCAACACGCCGTCAAGCGCCCCCTGACGGAGCTCACCACCCAACACGCCGCGGAGCAGTCGCTGCTCGCGCTCGGTCGCGGCGCTCATCAACTCGCCCAACACGGCGCGACGGCGCTCGACGACACCTTCACCCGACATCGCCTCGAGCTCGCGCAGTGCCGCATCGACCTCGGTGACGCTGAGCCTCGCCTCGCCGGCCGGTTCCACGCGCACACCCGAGAGTGTCGACCATCCGATGCCGATGCGGCCGATCGGTGTGGAACCGACGAGAAAAGCGGCCGACGCGATTGCTTCGTCGGGATCGACGCGGCGCAACACATCGGCCAGCACGGCCACCTTGTCGTTGCGCTTCGGAAGCTGGGCAACCGACTCCGCAGCGGCGGCGAGTTCATCGAACAGCACGACCGAAGTCTCGCACCGTCGTCCGACGGTCGACGCACCAACCCGTCTTGACTACGGTGCAAGCACACACGCCGTTGGGGAAACGGCGTGTCGACAACTCAAACAGTTCCTCTGGGGAGAACTCATGACAGACACGATCGATCGGGTGCTCGACCACCTCGTGGTCCGTTTCGCTGGCGATTCCGGCGACGGGATGCAGCTCACCGGCGACCGATTCACCTCCGTCAGCGCGTCGTTCGGCAACGACTTGTCGACGCTGCCGGACTTTCCTGCGGAGATCCGAGCGCCCGCCGGCACCGTCAACGGTGTCTCGGCGTTCCAGGTCAACATCGCCGATCACGAGATCACCACGCCCGGCGACGAACCCAACGTTCTGGTTGCGATGAACCCGGCGGCACTCAAGGCCGATCTTCATCGACTCGAGATCGGAGGGACCCTGATCGTCAACGAGGACGCGTTCGGCGAACGCGACCTCGACAAGGCGGGGTACGTCGACGACGACGGCCAACCCGTCAACCCGCTCGACGGCGACGACCTCAACGGCTATCGCGTGCTCAAGGTGCCGATGACCAGCCTCACGAAGCAGGTGTGCGAGCCCCTCGGCGTCAAAGCGCGCGACGCCGAACGGTCGAAGAACTTCTTCGCACTCGGGCTCGTGTCGTGGATGTACACCCGGCCGGTCGAACCCACCGAAGCCTGGATCGACGAAAAGTTCGCAAAGAACGAGAAGGTGGCGGCCGCAAACAAGGCGGCATTCCACGCTGGGTTCAACTTCGGCGAGACGACCGAAGCGGTCGGACACCGCTACGAGGTGCATCCGGCCAAGTTGCCGTCAGGCACGTACACGTCGATCACCGGCAACACGGCACTGTCGTGGGGGCTCGTTGCCGCCGGACAGCTCGCCAAACTCCCGATCACGCTGGGTTCGTACCCGATCACGCCGGCAAGCGACATCTTGCACGAGCTCTCCAAGCAGAAGCACTTCGGCATTCGCACCGTGCAGGCTGAAGACGAGATCGCGGCCGTGGGCGTAGCGCTCGGCGCATCGTTCGCCGGCCATCTCGGTGTCACCACGACCAGCGGGCCGGGCGTTGCACTCAAGAGCGAAACCATCTCGCTCGCCGTCGCGATCGAGTTACCCATGCTCATCATCGACATCCAGCGCGGCGGGCCGTCAACCGGGCTGCCGACCAAAACGGAGGCATCCGACCTCAATCTGGCGCTCTACGGACGCCACGGCGAGTCGCCACTTCCGGTCGTGGCGTCATACAGCCCGGCACACTGCTTCCACGCGGCGATCGAGGCCGCCCGCATCGCACTCAAATACCGAACCCCGGTCATCTTGCTCTCCGACGGGTACCTCGCGAATGGCTCCGAACCATGGAAGCTTCCCGACGTCGCGTCGTTGCCCGACATCTCGGTGCCGTTCACCACCGAACCGAATCACGTCACCGCCGATGGCACACGGGAGTTCTGGCCATACCTCCGCGACGAAGAGACACTCGCACGACCGTGGGCGATCCCGGGCACGCCGGACCTCATGCACCGTGTCGGCGGCCTCGAGAAGAAGGACGGAACCGGGAACATCGACTACACCCCAGAGAACCATCAACTCATGACCGAGATCCGTGAGGCCAAGGTCGCTGCGGTCGCGGCAGACATCCCACCGACCGAAGTCGGCGGCGACCCCGACGCCGATGTGTTGGTTCTCGGATGGGGATCCACTTGGGCGGCCATCGATGCCGCTGTGCAACGCCGACGTCGAGCAGGCCTCAAGGTCGCCAAAGCGCACATCACACACCTGAGCCCGCTCCCTCCCGATCTCGGCGACCTCTTACGCCGGTACAAGCGGGTGGTTCTCCCCGAACTCAATCGAGGCCAGTTGGCCCACCACCTCCGCGGCACCTTCCTCATCGACATCACCTCCGTATCGAAGGTGCAGGGCTTGCCGTTCAAGACTCGTGAGATCGAAGACGCCATCGACACCGCCATCGCAGAAGCCGGAGCACTGTCATGAACACGAAACAGGTTGCGGTCACGACCAAAGCCGACTGGACCAGCGACCAGGAGGTCCGCTGGTGCCCGGGCTGTGGCGACTACGGCATCTTGCTCGCCGTCCAGCAACTCATGCCCGATCTCGGCGTCGCTCCCGAGAACACGGTGTTCGTGTCGGGCATCGGTTGTTCGAGTCGCTTCCCGTACTACATGAACACCTACGGCATGCACTCGATCCACGGCCGGGCACCGGCTATCGCAACCGGCGTCGCCACGGCCCGTCCCGATCTCGACGTCTGGGTGATCACCGGCGATGGCGACGGGCTGTCGATCGGCGGCAACCACCTGATCCACGCGCTGCGTCGCAACGTCAACCTCAACATCTTGTTGTTCAACAACCGCATCTACGGGTTGACCAAAGGCCAATACTCCCCCACCTCCGAAGTGGGCAAGGTGACCAAGTCGACACCGATGGGCTCCGTCGATCCGCCCTTCAACCCGCTTTCGGTCGCGTTGGGGGCCGAGGCGAGTTTCGTGGCCCGCACGCACGATCTCGATCGCAAGCACATGCAGGACACGTTCCGTGCCGCACACGCTCACAAGGGAGCGTCGTTCGTCGAGATCTATCAGAATTGCAACGTCTTCAACGACGGCCAGTTCAACGACGTCACCAAGAAGAACGTGCGCGAGGAGATGATGATCAACCTCGTGCACGGCGAGCCGATCTTGTTCGGGGCTGACCGCCAGCGCGGCGTCATGCAGGGACGCGACGGCTTCTTGAAGTTGGTGGAGGTCGCCGATGTCGGGCTCGACCAGATCTTGGTGCACGACGAAGCGAATTCGCACCCGTCGCTGGCGTTCGCGTTGGCTCGACTCAACAGCGACGATGCCTCACCGACGCCGTTCGGGGTTTTCCGCAACGTGGACCGTCCCGAATACTCCCAAGCCGTGAGCGAGCAGCTCATGGCGGCGAGCGAACAGAAGGGCCCGGGTGACCTCGAGGCTCTCCTGGCGTCGAACGGCACCTGGGAGGTCTGAAGCGAGCGGCCGGGCGCTCAGCTGATCCGGCGACCATCGCGCCGATCGAACGTCACCGGGTCGTCGATGCGAAAAGCGATCTCGGTATCGAGTTCCGACGCGTCCGCCACACCGATCGCCTGCACTGGGCGACCGGCCCAACGACACAGGAGTTGCGCCCCCGGTCCGGGCACGATGCGATCGAGCACAGCGCGCGCCGAGCCGCGGGCGTCGCGCACGAGGCCTTCGGTTCGCACACCGAGCAGCACCGAGCGTCCGACGTGATCGCCAAGAGCTGGAGACCACGCGCGAAGCCGGACCGACTGCGTGTCGACGTCGGTCAGCCAGAAGCCGTCGGCGTCGGCATCTACGCGCACGTTCGTGGTCCAGATCGGACCGGTCGCCAGCGCGGCGTTCAGATCCACCGGCTGCGCGTGCACCTCGGCAAAGGTTCCAACCTGGGTGACGGAGGCTGGATGCCCGCCCAGCACCACCACCATCGACGCCAACGAGGCAGCGTCGGCAGGGTCGTTCGT
>CALICC010000232.1 GCA_938049325.1 uncultured Ilumatobacter sp.
CGCCCGTTTCACGGTCGGATCACGGTGCGTCCTTACTCTCGAAAGTATGGGAGTAGCAGAGAAATTGGCAGCGCAGGCTGCATCGCAGCTGAACGTTCCGGTCCACGCGGCATCGATGGTGGTCCCTCCGGGGTCCAGCCGCTACAGGAACTATCTGCCGTCGTCGAACGTGCTCGCAGCCGGGAGCGCGATCGCTGCGGCGTTTGCGTCGAAGCTGACCAACAAGAAGTTGGGCGTCGCCGCCACGATGCCTCGCCAGATGGGCGTGCTCGCGGTGACCGAGGACGAAGTCGTCTTCTGCAAGAAGCGCCTGATCCGCAAAGCGTGCGGATTCCAGTTGCAGTCGTGGCCGCGCAGCGATGTCAGCGTCACCTTCGAAGCTCCCGACAAGTGGAAGTACCCGGGCGTTCTGCTCACCTTCGCCGACGGCACGAACTGCTCGATGTTCGGCGAGGAGCGCTGGGGTCTGAAGTGGCTCGCGCAGGTCGCCAACGCGTGAGCGAATCACGTCGTCGGGCGTAGCTCGACGAGCAAGGGTCGTGATACGGCGAGGATCGCGCTCGTAGTCTGACCTCGCTGTGATCGTGTCGCATCTGGAGCTCGTCGACTTTCGGAACTACCCGGCGGCGACGTTCGACCTCACCGACGGCACGACGGCGATCATCGGCGACAACGGGCAAGGCAAGACGAACCTGGCCGAAGCGCTGGCATACCTCTCGACACTGTCGAGCTTTCGCGGTGCGCCCGCTGACGCGCTGGTTCGAGCGGGAGCCGACCAGGCGGTGATCCGAGCGACCGTTCGCCACGACGAGGAACGTGAGTCGTTGGTCGAAGCCGAACTGGTCCTCACCGGACGCAACCGGGTCCAGGTGAACAAGCAGAAGTTGCAGCGCGTCCGCGATCTGCTCGGAACGGTGCGAGTCACCGTTTTTTCGCCCGACGATCTGATCATCGTCAAAGGTGGACCGGGGGAGCGTCGACGATTCATGGACGACACGCTCGTGGCGCTCGCCACCAAGTACGACGCCATCCGGCTCGAGATCGACCGCATCGTCAAGCAGCGCAACACCTTGCTCAAGCAAGCGCAGAAGTCAGGGCTACGCGGCGACGACCTTCCCGACGACGTCGCGGTGACGCTCGATGTGTGGGACGCACGGTTCACCGAGGTCGCCGATCAATTCGGCTATGCCCGAGCCACCCTCGTGTCGCGGCTCACGCCGATGGTGCATGAGGCATACGAGCAACTGGCCGACACGCCGACGCCGATCGAGCTGACGTACGAGCCCGAGTGGCGTCGGACCGGACTCCTCGCCGCACTCCAGGCCGCACGCTCACTCGACGTCCGGCGCGGTGTGTCGACGGTGGGGCCTCACCGTGACGAGCTGTCGTTCGCGATCAACGGGCTGCCGAGCCGAACGCACGCGTCACAAGGAGAACAGCGCACGCTTGCGCTGGCGATGCGACTCGCCGGGCATCGGTTGGTGACCGAACGGACGGGGAGCGCGCCGCTCCTCGTGCTGGACGACGTCCTGTCCGAGCTCGACGACGGTCGCGCCACCGCGCTGCTCAAGCATCTGCCGGCGGGTCAGGTCGTGATCACGACGGCGAGCGAGTTACCCCCGGCGGCGCGCGCCGACCGGATCATCCGCATCGTCGCGGGCGAAGTCGTCGCGGACTGACGGCGGACTGACGGCGCGGAGAATCACTCGCTGTACGGTGAGTCGGGTGGCCGACCCTGTTCCGATCACGCGTTCACTCGACGCGATGATGAAATCCATGCGTGGCACCGATCGGCTGCAAGTCGGCGGTGTGTTCGGTAAGTGGGACGTGGCCGTCGGTGATCAGATCGCCGCACACGTTCGTCCGATCAAGCTCGACAAGGCGACCCTCCTCGTCGAGGCCGACACTGCAACCTGGGCAACCCAGGTCAAGTTCTTGGCCGACACGATCATCACTCGGTTGCGCGAAGAGGCGGGCGTCGTCGTCGAACACGTCGAGGTGCGCGTCGCATCCAAACGACGCGGTTGATCGCTCGAGCGATCTCGTTTCGCGCGTCACGAAGCGTTAATCGCGCGTTTGGGGTCGACGCGTTCACTACGTTTGTCACGATGACCCTCGGAAACGCCCGAGGTTCGGACCTCGAAGTAGGGAGACGCACATGACGAACACAGGTGGCACGCCGGCAGGTTGGTATCACGCACCCGGCGACCCAGAGGGCACCCAGCGCTACTGGGATGGTGCCCAGTGGATCGGCGAACCTCAGGCAACGCAGGCACCCGCAGCTCCTGCGGCACCGCAAGCCCCGGCCGCTCCGCAGGCCCCAGCAGGGCAGGCACCTCCCGCCGACGACGCCACTGTGCAGTACTCCGCACCACCGCAGGCCGACGCACCGCCCGCCTACCAGGCTCCGGCTGCGCAGGCTGCGCCGCCGCCCGACTACGGCCAGGGTGTTCCGCAGGGCGCAGGTGCCGGCTATGGCGTGCCCGCCGGTGGTCAGCCCGGGTTCGGGGGCGCCCCAGGGGCTCCCGCTGGCTATCAGGCATTCGGTGGCGCAGCTGCTGTTGGCCAGCCCGCTGATTGGGCCACACGCGCCATTGCGTACCTCATCGACATCGCGCCGGTGTTCGCCGGATACGTCCTGATCTTCGTTGCAGGAGCGATCTCTGATGTCCTCGGGCTGCTGCTCAGCGTTGTGGCGTTCTTCGCGTTCATCGGGTACTTCATCTGGAACTTCATCCTCGAGCAAGGAAAGACGGGCCAGACGTTCGGCAAGAAGAAGCAGGGCATCAAGCTCGTCAGTGACGAAACCGGTCAGCCGCTCGGCGCAGGAAACGTGTTCATTCGCTACATCGTCGGGAGCGCGATCAGTTTCTTCACGTGTGGCATCGGCGGCATCCTCGACTTCCTCTGGCCGCTGTGGGACGAGGACAAGAAGCGCCTCACCGACAAGGTCTTGAAGAACAGCGTCGTCAAGGTCTGACGTCCCGCCCGTCACGGCGCAGGTGAGATCACCATCGATCGAATGACACGATGAGGCAGGCACGCCGATGAGCAACACAGGTGCGATGCCTCCCGGCTGGTACTACGCCGCGGGCGACCCGCCCGGGACGCAGCGCTACTGGGACGGGGCGCAGTGGGTTGGCGAGCCGCAGCCGGTCGCGCCGGCACAGCCTGCATCATCGGGTTACGGGGCTCCCGGTGGGGCACCGCCGCCGTACGTCGCGCCGTCGTATGGCGCGCCTCAGCCCGGCTTCGGTGGTCCTGCACCGGCCGGCTACATCCCGTTCAGCGCCGCGAGCCCGTATGGGGTCGCGGCGATGGAACCTGCCCCCATCGGGAATCGCATCGTGGCGTACATCATCGACGCGCTCCCGATTCTCGTCGTGCTCTTGCTGATCGTGCTGTCCGCCATCGCGTTCGGAGATGCGGTTGGGCCAATCGCCATCATCGGCGGCCTCGCACTGCTGCCGTACATGGTGTGGAACTACTGGTGGCGCCGAGGGCGAACAGGCCAGTCGATCGGTGATGCGCAACAGGGCATCAAGACGTTGAAGAACGAAACCGGCGAGCCGGTCGGTTTCTGGTTGCTGTTCGGACGCTGGTTCCTGATCGGTCTGATCAGCAACTTCACGTGTGGAATCGTCGGTTTGCTCGACATCTTGTGGCCGCTCTGGGACGACCGAAACCAGCGGCTCGGCGACAAGATGTTGTCGATGACCGTCGTTGTTGCCTGAGCTCGTTTCGCGCCCTGTTTTGCTGCCCGCGACAGCCCCCGGGTGTCCCGCTCTGTGAGGCACCCCGCTGGTAGGATGAAGCCCAATGACGACGTGGGTTTCGTGACCGTTCTGAACGGCCTCTGGAACACCCCAAACACGGCGTTGATCGTGCCTGACACAGGCACCTTCGTGAGTCCATCCATGCCTCCTTCGTGAGGCGATGCAGCAAGTAGGTACGAGTGTCCACAGACACCGCAGCAGAATCGGTTGACGACGACGCAACCGCTCCGATTTCCCGACCGATCGACGCCGACGGCTCCTCTGACGAGGTGGTCGACGAGGCACCGAAGGCAGCACCGAAGAAGAAGATCTCCGGTGATGCCACCAAGACCACGGCCGCCTACGGCGCCGATGCGATCACGGTGCTCGAAGGTCTCGATCCGGTGCGCAAGCGCCCGGGCATGTACATCGGTTCCACCGGTTTGCAGGGTCTCCACCACCTGATCTGGGAAGTCGTCGACAACTCGGTCGACGAAGCAATGGCCGGGCACTGCGACAAGATCACGGTCGCACTCACCGCTGATGGTGGTTGCGCGGTGAGCGACAACGGTCGCGGCATCCCGATCGACCCGTTCCAGACCGGTGAGCACAAGGGCAAGTCGGCCGCCGAAGTCGTGTTGACCGTGTTGCACGCCGGCGGCAAGTTCGGTGGCGGCGGCTACAAGGTGTCGGGCGGTCTGCACGGCGTCGGCGTCTCGGTTGTCAACGCACTGTCGACCAAGCTGATCATCCAGGTCGATCGCAATGGCAAACGCCATGAGCAGAACTACGGCGACGGTGGCGCACCGCTCGACAAGATGAAGGTCATTGGCGACACGCCGAAGGACGGCCGCACGACCGGTACCACGATCACCTTCTATCCCGACCCGACGATCTTCCAGGCCGAAGGCGTCGAGTTCGTCGCTCGCACGGTGCTCGAGCGCCTGCAGACGATGGCGTTCTTGAACAAGGGCATCACCATCGAGTTCCGCGACGAACGCGCGGATCGCGAACAAGAGATCACCTACCAGTACAAGGGCGGCCTGGTCGATTTCGTCAAGCACCTCAATGCCACGAAGGACCCGCTGTTCAGCAAGGTCTGCCAGTTCGAAGACGAAGACGACGACGGTCAGATGCTCGACGTGGCGATGCAGTGGAACACCGGGTACCACGAAGGCATCCATGGCTACGCGAACAACATCTCCACGATCGAAGGTGGCATGCATGTCGAAGGCTTCCGTTCGGCGCTGACCACCACGATCAACAAGTACGCCCGCGAGAAGAACCTGCTGCGTGAGAAGGACGACAACCTCACCGGCGACGACGTTCGTGAAGGTCTCACCGCGATCATCTCGGTCAAGTTGCCCGAGCCGCAGTTCGAAGGTCAGACCAAAGCCAAGCTCGGCAACGTGCCGACGCGATCCTTCGTGCAGAAGGCCACCAACGAGTGCCTGGCCGAGTGGCTCCAGGAGAACCCGACCGAAGCGGCCAAGCTGGTCAAGAAGGGTGTCGCAGCAGCGCAAGCCCGTGCGGCCGCCAAGAACGCACGTAACGCGATTCGCCGCAAGACGGCGCTGTCGGGCGCGGGCATGCCCGACAAGCTGAAGGACTGCCAGTCGAAGAACGCCGACGAGTCCGAGATCTTCATCGTCGAGGGTGACTCCGCAGGCGGCACCGCGGTCGATGCCCGCCATCCCTACAGCCAGGCGATCCTGCCCATCCGCGGCAAGATCCTCAACGTCGAGCGCGCGCGCATCGACAAGATGCTGAAGAACAACGAGATCCAGGCGCTCATCACGGCGATCGGCGCGGGAGTCGGCGACGAGTTCGATGTCGAGAAGGCCCGGTACCACAAGGTGATCTGCCTGGCTGACGCCGATGTCGACGGCAGCCACATCCGCACCTTGCTGCTCACGTTCTTCTTCCGCCAGATGCGCGAGATGGTCGAAGCGGGCTACTGCTACATCGCACAGCCGCCGCTGTACTCCACCGAGGTGGGCAAAGAGAAGATCTATCTCAAAGACGACGTCGAAAAAGAGGCGTTCCTGCGGGAGAAGCCGAACCACAAGAAGCAGTTCGCGCGGCTGAAGGGTCTCGGCGAGATGGACTGGCAAGAGCTCCGCGCGACCACGATGGATCCCGCGACTCGTTCGCTGCTGCAGGTCAATGTCGACGAAGCGGCTCGCGCCGACGAGGTCATGTCGACACTGATGGGCGACGACGTGCCGAGCCGCCGAGCCTTCATCGAAGAGAATGCCCGCGACGTCCAGAACTTGGATTTCTGATGCTCGGCCTCACTCGCTTCGCTCCGTTCGGTCCGAATGGCTCGCTCGCTGGCGCTCACTCGGTGGGAAGGGCCTTCGGCCGTCAACGCATCGCTTCGCAGCAAGCTGCTCGGGCTCGACTGTCGGCGCAAGGGCCGACGCTCACTTCGTTCGCGCTTCGACCTCTCGATAGGACCCTCAACGCATGACTGATACGACTGATACGCCTCCGCCACCTCCTTCGGACGGGGGCGATGACGGGACTCCCGGCGACGCGATCCAGCCGATCGCGCTCAACGAGGAGATGGAGAGCTCGTTCCTCGAATACGCGATGTCGGTCATCATGTCGCGTGCGTTGCCCGATGTGCGCGACGGTCTGAAACCGGTGCACCGCCGCATCATCTGGGACATGGAGGATCAGGGTTTCCGCCCTGACCGTCCGCACGTGAAGTGCGCTCGCGTCTCGGGTGACACCATGGCGCGCTTCCACCCGCACGGCGACTCCGCCATCTACGACGCCCTCGTGCGCATGGCGCAGCCGTTCTCGCTGCGCCACCCGCTGATCGACTTCCACGGCAACTACGGCTCACCCGACTTCGGTGCCGCTGCATCGCGCTACACCGAGTGTCGCCTCGACCCGTTGGCGATGCAGCTGATTGCCGACATCGACGAAGACACCGTCGACATGATCCCGAACTACGACGGGACCACCGAAGAACCCATCGTCCTCCCGTCACGGTTCCCGAACCTGCTCGTCAACGGCAGCCAGGGCATTGCCGTCGGCATGGCCACGAACATCCCGCCGCACAACCTCGGCGAGACCATCGACGCCGTCGTCCATCTCATCGACAACCCCGACTCGACCGTCGAAGACCTGATGGAGCACGTGAAAGGCCCTGACTTCCCGACGGGTGCCTTCATCCTCGGCCGCTCCGGCCTGACCGACGCGTACCAGACGGGTCGCGGCACGGTGAAGATGCGGGCCAAGGCAAGCATCGAAGAGAACAAGAACGGTCGCTACGAGATCGTCGTCACCGAGCTGCCGTACCAGACCAGCTGCTCGTCGATCGCCGCACGCATCGACGAACTCGTCACCGCCGGCGACCTCGAAGGCATTGCCGACGTCAACGACGATTCGTCGGGTGGCAAGACCAGCTTGATCATCTCGCTCAAGCGCGACGGCAACCCGAACGTGGTGCTCAACAAGCTCTACAAGATGACGCAGCTGCAGTCGACGTTCTCGATCAACATGGTCGCCCTCGTCGACGGCGTGCCGCGCCAGATCAACCTGCTCGACGCCCTCACGGCGTACGTCGGCCACCAGGTCGAAGTCATCACGCGCCGCACCGAGTTCCGTCTCGCCAAAGCCGAGCGTCGTGAACACATCCTCGAAGGTCGGATCAAGGCGCTCAACGTCATCGACGAGATCATCGCGTTGATTCGTGCGAGCGACGACGTGTCGACGGCACGTGACGGCCTGATGGCCGAGCCGTTCGAGTTCTCCGAAACGCAGGCCAACGACATCCTCGACATGCAGCTGCGTCAGCTGACGCGCCTGTCGCGTATCGACCTCGAAACCGAGCTCGAAGACATTCGCGCCAGCATCGAAGACCTGCAAGACATCCTCGCTCGCCCCGAACGCCTCAACAGCGTGATCAAAGACGAGATCACGGCCATCCGCGACGAGTTCGCCACGCCGCGCGTCTGTGAGATCACCTACGACGACGGCGAGATGTCGATCGAAGACCTCGTGGACGACAAAGAACTCGTCATCGTCATGACGCAGGCCCAGTACGTCAAGGCTGTGCCCGCGGCGTCGTTCAAGACACAAGGCCGCGGGGGTCGAGGAGTGTCGGGCGGCAAGCTCAAAGCCGACGACATCGTGCGCCACGTGCTGTTCACCACGGCGCACGCGCACCTGTTGTTCTTCTCCAATCGTGGCAAGGTCTACCGGCTGCGCGCCCTCGACATTCCCGAGCGCGAGCGCACGGCGAAGGGCATGCCCATCATCAACCTCTTGCCGTTGCAAAGCGACGAGAAGATCCAGGCGATCATCGACACGCGTGAGTTCGCCGGCGATCGCTACCTGTTCTTCGCCACCAAGAACGGCACGGTCAAGAAGACCACCTTCACCGAGTACGACAAGAGCCGTCGCGATGGTCTGATCGCGATCAACCTGAAAGACGACGACAGTCTCGTCAAGGTCATCGAGACCGGCGGTGACGACGACATCTTCATGGTCACCAAGCGCGGCATGACCATTCGGTTCAACGAAAACGACGTTCGCTCGATGGGGCGCACGGCTGGTGGTGTCCGGGGCATCAAGCTCAAGGGCGACGACGACGCCGTCGTGTCGGTCGACGTGGCACGCGACGACACCTCGATTCTCATGGTCACCGAGTCCGGCTACGGCAAGCGGACCCAGCTCGACCAATACAACGTCCAAGGGCGTGGCGGTCAAGGCGTCATCGGCATCAAGCTGACCGGCAAGAAGGGCGAGGTCGTCGATGCATTCATGGTCGGCCTCGATGACGAAATCGTCGCCGTGTCGAAGAGCGGCATCACGATCCGGATGGAAGTGCGCGAGATTTCCACGCAGGGGCGCACCGCAACCGGTGTCAAGGTGATGAACATGGACGATGGCGACGTGGTCAGTTCGGTGTCACCCATTCTTGCAACCGACGACGAAGACATCGTCGAGTAGCTTGCAACTCGGGTCTCACGGCCCTTCTCGACACCCGTTTCGACACCGCGAGTGTCTCCTCGGCGCACGTCCCGTGCGTCTCTCACCATGCGTCCACGTCGACGCACTCATGATGACGAGGAGGCGCGATGAATCGAATCGATGGACAACGTTTGGGCCGAGTGGCAGCTGGCGGTTGCGTGACGGACCGCGAACGTGGTCAAGCTGCGGTGTTGGTGGTTGCTGTGGCCGCTGTGCTCCTGATGACGATCGCAGCGGCGCTGGTCACGATGGGACGCACGTCGATCGACCGGACTCGGGCTCAAACCGCAGCAGACGCGGCGGCCCTTGCATCCGTCGACGGTGACCGGTCCGCGGCGGTTCGGCTCGCCGCCGTGCACGGTGCCACGGTCGTGGCGTGGGAACCCGGTCCGGGGCCTCATGAGGTGACGGTCATCGTGACCATCGGCGCCGTCAGGGCGGTTGCCCGCGCATCGAACGCGCCGTGAGGCTCGCAGCTGAAAGGCCGCGAGTTGACGATGTGACCTCTTGCGGCGTGGTCTTGGCCCTACAATCGGTGTTGTGAGCAAGACCGAGCGCGACCTCACCTCGAAAGAGGCTGTTGACGCGCTCGACGAAATGTTCGACAACGACGACCTCGAACTCGATATCGCGGACCTCGAACTCGAAGCGAACGACGTCGATGGCGACCTCGATGCCCACGTCGATGACGGTGACGTGACCAGCGAAAACGCGGTCATGCGTTCCGACAACGGAACCGACGACGCCGACGTCACGAGAGACTTCACCACGTCCGACACCAATGGCACGCACGACGTCGACGATGACGGTTCCGCTGACGTCGATGACGATGACAACGAGTCCGAGGTGGCTGTCGAAGCACGCGAAAGCGACGTCGATGACGACGACGACGTCGAGGGTGACGTTTCCGACGACATTCTCGAAGAGCTGCGCCAGGCCGACATCGATGGCCCAGTGGTGCCCATGGCACCTCAAGACGACTCGACCTCCGTGCGTCGGCGTCCTCGCCGCGCCGCTGACTACGACCCGGCTCCGGTTCCGATCCCGGCCAAGGTGCCACGCGTTCTCGGCCGCAAAGCGCGTGTCCGCAAGGTCACCCGTGTGGTGCGCCACGTCGACCCGTGGAGCGTGTTCAAGATCGCGATCATTGCGAACCTGATCTTGTACATCATCGTGCTCACGGCCTCGGTCCTGCTGTGGAACGTCGCCAACGCCACGGGCACCGTGCAAAACGTCGAGCGATTCTTCGAGTCGTTCGGCTGGAACTCGTTCGAATTCAACGGCGGCGAGCTCTACCACGCCGGCTGGGTGGCTGGCCTGTTCGTCGTGATCGGCCTCACTGGCCTCGCGGTCCTCGCTGCCACGTTGTTCAACCTGATCACCGACCTCGTGGGTGGCGTCCGCTTCACCGTGCTCGAAGAAGAGGTCGTCGAGACACGAACGTCACCGATGCGCCGCTTCGTGGTGCGGCGAGCCGAGCCTGAAGTTCCTGCGGTTCTCAACGACGGTTCCGGTGCGATGATTCGCGAGGCTGTGGTCGACGACACCGGTGCGAACGCACGGCCGACCCGATAGCGTCTCCCGCCTGTTGGGGCTATAGCTCAGTCGGTTAGAGCGCATCGCTGATAACGATGAGGTCCCTGGTTCGATTCCAGGTAGCCCCACCATCCGACCTGTCGAGGAATCGTCATGAAGTTCATCCGACGACTCATGGCCGCCATGACCGCCACGCTGCTCGCAGCCGCGGCAATTCGCGTGCAGGGAGAAGGCGGAACGCCGCTCCAGCACGGCGGCTGGCAGCCTCTGGAGCTCCCGAAACAGTGATGAGCTCGCCTCAGTCCGGTGTGTGTGTGATCGGTGGTGGTGTCGTCGGCCGACGCGTCATCAAACGCCTGCAGCTTCTGGGCCCGCAGCGCCAGGTCATCACCATCGACGGCCGCGCGACCGATCTCGCGGCGACCCGGCGGCTCGATCACATCGGCGTGGCAGTGCTGACGCAGCCCGGCAGCCACTACGACACGGCCATGACATTGCTCGGCCGGGGCATCGCTGTGGTGTCGATCGGCGACCGGGTGAGCGACGTTGCCGCCATGCTCGGTGCCCGAGAAATCGCTGATCGTTGTGCCGTGCCCTTCGTGGTCGGTGCGGGCATGTCGCCCGGCTTGACCGGGCTGATCGCACGCCATCTCGCAACCGGGCTCGAACGCGTCGATGAGATCCATATCGCTGTGCACGGAACTGCTGGACCTGAATGTGCACGGCAACATCACCGGGCGCTCGCGGGCGAGGCCACCTCCGTCGACGGCGGTGAGTTCGTGACCTCGCGGGCCGGTGTGGGACGCGAGCTCGCGTGGTTTCCCGAGCCCGTGGGTGCGTACGACTGCTACCGAGCCGAGCTTCCGGCACCGTTGACCTTGCACGAGGTGTTTCCCGAAGCGTCGCGCATCACCGCACGCTTGTCGGCGAATCGGCGCGACCGCTTCACGTCGCGCCTCCCGATGTTGACCCCACCTCACCAGGAGGGCGGCGTCGGAGCGGTGCGCGTCGAAGTGCGTGGTGCCGTTGCCGGAGGGGCTCGAGACACGCTGATCGCGGGTGTTGCCGAGATGGTCGGCACCGCTGCTGCGGCAACCGCGGCGGCCTTTGCCGAGCTGGCGTCGGCGGGCGAACTCCCCAGCGGTCTGGTGGTCCCCGGCGACAGCCGCCTCGACACCGTCCGAGTCCTCCACCAGATCGAACGATTCGGTGTCCGTCTCCAAGAATTCACCGGGGTGCCAAGTGCCTGAACAGCCAGTGACCGGCGACGTCGTTCGATCGGCCGACGCGCCGCCTCCGTGGTTGCCGCCAGCAGAAGTCGTGGTGGTTCCCGGGCGTGGAGAGTTCTTCGTTCGTCACCATCGCCACGCCGACCCGAACGCACCGACGGTGTTGTTGCTCCACGGGTGGACAGCTTCAGCCGATCTGCAGTTCCTGGCCGCCTATGAGGCGCTGAGCGAGGTCTGCTCGTTCGTCGGGGTCGACCATCGCGGCCACGGGCGCGGTATGCGATCGACCCAACCGTTCCAACTCGAAGACGTGGCTGATGACGCAGCCGCAGTCGCGCGAGCGCTCGGCTACAGCTCGCTGATTGCGTTGGGCTACTCGATGGGTGGGCCGATCTCTCTGCTCCTCACGCGCCGCCACCCCGACCTGGTCGCGGGACTCGTCGTGCAGGCCACTGCGTTGGAGTGGCGTGCAACGTTGCGTGAGCGACTTGCTTGGCGCCTGCTCCCGGTGATGGGTGCGGCGCTGCGTTCCTGGACGACCGGGCACGTGATTCAGCGCGGCGTGAAGGTGTTGGTCAGGGACTCATCTCGCTTGGCGCCGTACCGGGCATGGATCACGGCGGAGTCGCAACGCAACGACCCTCGCGCCGTGATCGAGGCGGGCAAGGCGCTCAGCCGCTACGACGCCCGGCCGTGGGCGTCGTCGCTCGGCGTGCCTGCGGCAATGTTGGTCTCGACGAAGGATCGCTTGGTCAAGCCTCGCAAGCAGCGTGAGTTGGCCGGGGCGCTCGACGCGACGGTCGTCGACGTGGCGATGGATCACCTTGGTGCGCTCGAGCTCCCCGATCAGTTCGCGTCGGCGACGGTCGAGCTGGTGGCGTCGGTGTCAGCGGCGTTGCCGCCTGGCTCGGCGACGTCGATTCGTGCCGCCAGCGATTCGACCTGACGACCCAGTGTTTCCATGACGTCGGTGAGGCGCTCGAGGCGCTCGTCGAAGTTCTCGCCCGTGACCATGTCAGACATGGCGACACGGACACTGGCGAGCTCGCGGGCCAGAAATTCGGTGTCGGACTGCGTGCGCTCGGCGACGTCACGATCGACTTCGGCCATGACGCGGTCACGGCGTTCCTGCCGGCTCTGTGCGAGCAGGATGAGCGGCGCGGCATAGGCGGCCTGAATCGACAGCACGAGCGTGAGTAGCGTGAATCCACGGGACCATGGGTCGAAGACCAGTGCGTCAGGGGCGAGCGTGTTGTGCAGGATCCAGAACGTGATGAACACCGTCTGGTACACGAGAAATCGTGCGGTGCCGATGAAGTTGGCGATCGACTCGGCGAACGAACCGAACGCGTCGGTGTCGACCTGGACGTCGAAGCGGCGTGTCGAACGGGGCGCGCTGAGATCTTGTTGACGCCTCATGTGCCCGCTCCGCGGACGATCGGCTCGGCAGACAGCGTGGCGCGATGGCGCTTGCGCCACTCGGAGCCGAGCATGCGGTCGATCACGTCGTCGACGGTGACGGCGCCGAGGAGGCGCCCGGCCTCGTCGCACACGGGAACAGCCAGGAGGTCGTAGCTCGCGAGTTGCTCGGCGACCTCGCGGTCGACGGTTTCGGCGGCGATGATCGGCACGTCGTCGACGAGTTGGCGCAGCTCCATGGCCGGCGGTTCGCGAAGGAGACGCTGCATGTGCACCACACCGAGGAACTTGCCGGTGGGTGTCTTGAACGGCGGCTGACACACGAACACCTGGGTGGCGATGCTCACCACCCAGTCGGGGTTGCGGACTTGAGCGAGCGCTTCGGCGACGGTGGCGGTGGGTCCGAGGATGATGACCTCGGGGGTCATCAGACCGCCTGCTGTGCCCGCTTCGTAGGAGAGCAGACGGCGCACGACTTCTTCGTCGTCGTCGTCCATCGCGTCGAGCATCTGCTCGCGCTGCGTTGTGGTCATCTGCCCGAGGAGGTCGGCGACGTCATCGAACTCCATCTCGTCGAAGACACCTTCGAGGCGTTCGCGGTCGAGACCTTCGACGATGCGGACCTGTTCTTCCTCTGGCAGTTCCTCGAGCACATCGGCGAGTCGTTGGTCGTCCATGGCGTCGGCCAGCTGGCGACGTTGGTGGTCGGGCAACGCGCGCACCACGGCTGCGACTTCTGCCGGGTGGAAGTCACGCAGTCGCGCTGCTTCGGCTTCCATCTCGGTCGGGTTGTCGAACAGCCCGGCCACCTCACTCGCGTCGACGAGTCGATAGACGGAGCGTCGACCCAGGCTGCCGCGGCGGGACAGGCGAACCTTGTTGATCTCCCAGCCGTTCGACCGGCCATCGCTGACGGGCAACAACCCGATGTCGCTCACGACTTCGGCGCCGATGCGGCGATCGATGAGCTCGTTGCCGATCAGCACCTCACCGGGGCGCGGCTTGAACGGGTTGAGGTCGACGTCCCAGCTGCGCAGTCGAGCGCCGTCGCTGTTCAGGTCCTCGATGCGGTTTGCGTTGACGAAGATCCGGCGACGCTGACTGCTGGCCACGAAACCGACGATGCGCGGTGCGGTGGCAGGGCGTCCGTGGCGCGCCGGGCGACCCGGCACCGCCACCAGATCTTCGATGCGGCCGATCGGCGACCCGGCAGCGTCGAGGAGCGGCAGACGCATGACCCGAAATGCGTAGATCAGTTCGCCGGCCATGCGGGCGAGGTTACCGGCGCCTCCGAACCCGCTCGGGGAGCGTCGCGTGGCCGAGTGTCAGAGGTCGCGTCGCGACAACATGGCGATGTCAGGTGATCGCTCCCACGATCCACAGCGTCACCATGCCGCTCACGAAGGTCCAGATGAGATTGGAGCGCCACAGCGCAACCATCGACGCGACGACGATGGCTGCGACTTCGGCGAATTCGACCGACCCGATGCCGTCGCTCCCGACCGCCAAGTTGATCGTGAGTGCGGCCAGCACCGCCGGGCCGACGTTCTGCAGCGCACGTTCGACCGACGCCGGAAGCGTGCGGTCAGCGAGCGTCAAGATGAGCGAACTGCGGCACACGTAGGTGATGAGGCCCGCAACGATCACGACGAACAGTGCGCTGCTCGTGCTCACGGTGATGCCTCGGAGCCAACGCTCATGTCAGGGCCGGTGTCGGCCTGTGAGCGGTCGGCCCGCCGACGCATGTACTCGTCGGCAATCGCACCCGCCAGGACGCCAGCGAGAGCTCCCACGACGATGCCGAGCCGGTCGCGTAAGCCGACCGCGGCGAGTGAGACGAAGCCGCCGACCAATGCAGCGACCCCGGCGGGCACACGCTTGATCGCGAACAGGGTGAGCCCCGCGAACATGATCGGCGGGGCGTAGTCGAGCCGCCAGTTGTCGGGCACCACGGCACCGATGGCCATGCCCAGTGACACGACCGAGTTCCAGACGACGAACAGGGTCAGCCCGGTGGTGAGGTAGTACCGCCGAAAGTCGGCGGGGGAGCGGTCGACCTGCAGCGCCGACAGCGCGAAGACCTGGTCGACCATCAGGTACGGCCCGAACCACCGCATCCAACGCGGTTGATGACGAAACGCTGGTGCGAGAGCGGCGCCGTACATGAGGTGGCGCGTGTTGATCACCAGCACCGCAGTGAGGATCGCCCACACCGATGCGGTGCCAGCGAGTGTGATGATCGCCAGTTGCGCGGCGCCAGCGAAGACGAGCGGCGAGGTGAGCCACCCGACCCAGGCGGGCATGGCGGCCTCGGTGATGCCCACGCCGATGACGAAACCGAACGGCACTGCGGGGATCGCGACCGGCAGCACGTCGGCGAGCGCGCGCCGATCAACCTTGTCGAAACGCCGCTTCTGCTCGACGTCGGTCATGTGGTTCGTTCGATGCTGACGAGGGTGTCGCTGTACGCGACGCCGCCTCCCCAGTCGGTCAACGTGTCGCTCGTCAACGAGTTGGCGACACGACCGTCGAGGTGATGCGCACCCCACCACCCGAACGGGATGGCGGCGACGCCCGGGCGCAGACGTTGCGACACGCGCACGGCGACCTCGAGTGATGAACGATCGTTGGCGACACGCGCGACGTCGCCGTCCGCGAGACCGAACGCGGCTGCGTCGTCGGGGCACAACTCGACGAACGGTGCGCCTTCGGCGGGACCGTGCTTCGGCAGGTTTGCGTACCCGGAGTTCAAGAACCGCGTGTGCTGCTTGGGAGTGAGGAGCTGGAACGGGAAGCGTGCCGCCAGGTCGGGGTCGCCGGATGGGCCTTCGGTCGGCGCGACGAAGGTGGGCACTCGCGGCTGGCCGAGCGCTTCGAGCTGGTCGGATGCGAACTCGACACGTCCCGACGGGGTCGGGAACGGCGTCGCTCCGGATGGATCGCCGAACGGTCGTCCGTCTTCGGGGTAGGGGGCCCGGAGCCAGCGCTCGCCACGAAGTTCGTCGATATCGATGGTGGGGAGTGCGTCGCGCATGAGTGTTTCGTCGTCGTCGAACAGCGACGGTTCAGTGAGCCCGAGTGCGGTCGAGAGGCGACGGAACAGCTCGGTGTTCGAGCACGACTCGCCCACCGGTGGCACGGCGGCGTGGTTGTAGGCCACCCACAGGTGACCCCACGGGAACACGATGTCGTCGGCTTCGATCTGGGTGGTCGCCGGGAGCACGATGTCGGCGTATCGAGCTGTGTCGGTCATGAACTGTTCGTGCACGACCGTGAACAGGTCGTCGCGTTCGAGACCGGTCCGGATCAACTCGGCGTTCGGAACGGTCACGAGCGGGTTGCAGTTCCAGACGATCATCGCCCGGATCGGCGCTTCTTCGGCGACGTCGATGCCGGTGAGCACCGCGCCGAGGCGGCTCATGTTGACCGTGCGCGGCGCACGGGTGCCGTCGTCGAGCATCGGCATCAGGTCGGGGCGGGCGAGTGCCTGCATGTCGATCTGGTCTTCGGTCCAGTACCCGACGCTGCGCGAGTACCCGCCGCCTCGATGCCGCCACGCACCGGTGAGCGCGGGCAAGCACGCGAGCGTGCGAAAGAACATGGCGCCGTTCTCGTGGTGTTCGGGGCCGATCAGCGTCCGCAGCGCGGTGCCGGGGGTGGTGGCGACGTCGGCTGCGAGCGTTTCGATTTCTTCGGCGTCGAGACCACACACTTCGGCGGCGCGAGCGGGGGTCCAGTCGGCCACCGCGTCGCGCAACTCGTCGAAGCCGGTCGTGTGATCGGCAACCCACTCGGCATCGGTGAGGTCGTCGCGGATGATGACGTGCATCATCGCGAGCATCATCGCGATGTCGGTGCCGGGCAGGGGCTGGATGAACCGGTCGCCGGACGACTCGTCGATCGCGTCGGCGGTGAGGGTGCGGATCGGATCGATCACGACGAGCCGTGCGCCACGCTTGCGGGCCTGCTCGATGGTGGGCCACAGGTGACGGTTGGTCAGGCGGGTGTTGGTGCCCCAGAGCACGATCAGGTTGGAGTGGACCATCTCGGTGGCTTCGAGGCTGGCGCCGGAGCCGTTGGTCATCGAGGCACCTGCGCCGACCGTGACCCCGCACAGCGCCCGCACCAACTGCGTGGCACCGAGGTGATGGAAGAACCGTCCGCCGGCACCGAACATCGACAGCAGGCTCTGGTTCCCGGCATCGGAGTACGGGAGGAGGGCCTCACCGCCGTGCTCGTCGATGATGCCGCGCAGACGCGTGCCGATCTCGGTCAATGCATCGTCCCACGAGATGCGTTCGAACTCGCCCGACCCCTTCGGCCCGACTCTGCGCAGCGGATGCGTGAGCCGATCGGGGCTGTAGACGCGGTCGAGGAAACGGTTCACCTTTGGACACAATTCGCCCTGCGAGAACGGGTGCTCCGGCGTGCCGCGCAGCTTCACAGCGACAGGTTCGGGCCCGGACTCATCGACGGTCACCGTCCATCCGCACGAGTCGGGGCAGTCATGGTGGCAAGCACCGTGAACGGTGCGCAACGAGGACGTCATCGGGTCACAGTATGGGCAGCACACAGCCAGTGGCGAGCGGATTCCGGCCATCGAAACGGGTGGTGGTCGTGCCATGCTGATCGAGTGACCAACCCTGAGCCGCAACCCGCCCGCATCGTCCTGATCCGCCACGGGCAATCAGCATCGAACGAGGGCGGATGGCTCTCGGGCCAAGACACATGTGGCGGGTTGACCGACCTCGGTGTTGCACAGGCCGAGGCGGCCCGCGATCGACTCGCGGCCGATCCGGCGATGCGTCCAGACCGGATCCTGGTGTCGACCATGCGGCGTGCGGTCCACACGGCCGAGATCGTGGCGGGCCCGATGGGAATGGGCGTCGAGCAACACGCCGACCTCATCGAACGCACCTCGGGCGAGGCTGAGGGCCTCACGATCCCCGAGTACATGGAGAAGTACGGCAAAGCGCCCTGGACCGATTGGGAGAACCCGTTGTCGCCGGGCGGTGAGTCGGGTGGCGAGTTCAGCGCCAGAGTCACAACCGCACTCGACCGGGTGGCCAGCGAGAGCTGGGGACAGACGACGTGGGTTGTCTGCCACGGCGGCGTCATCATGGCAACCGCGGTGGGCCGATGGCCCGGCGGTGACAGCTCCGACGTCAAGAGCTTGGCGAACATCCCGTTGGCCAGTCCACAGAACTCGTCGATCAACGAGTGGGTGGTCGAGCCGAGCGGCGCCTGGAAGATGGTCCGCTTCAACGATCACAGTCACTTGGTCGGCGTGTCGGCCGGCGAGGCGCCCGCGTCGATCTGACGGGTCAGTCGTCGGCGGCAACGCCGTCAATGATGGCGATGAGGTGCGGCCATGCGGCCGCGAAGCCTGCGTGCAGTTCGAGACCGTTCACCTCGTCGACGGTGAACCAGCCGACCGCGTCGGTCTCGAAGTTGATCGAGCTCCCGAACCGTTCGCCGACTTCGACAACGACGGTGGTGTACGCCCAGTCATGCGACGGGTTGAAGACGTACTCGCCGACGAGCTTCACGTCGTCGGGCAGCGTGCCGACTTCCTCGGATGCTTCGCGCAGCGCTCCCTCGTAGGGGAGTTCACCTTGATCGAGTGCGCCACCTGCGCATGACCAGGTGCCACCTTCGTGGGCCATGGCCGAACGCTTCTGCAACATGATGCGCGCGCCGTCGGGTTCGCGCACGACGAACACCACCCCGGCAGCGCCGAAGATGCCCCATCGAACATGGCCGTCGCCGCAGCGGATGAAGCCGTCGCCTGAACGTCGATCGAACACCCCGACACTGTTACCGATCGACGCGCGCTGCGCAATCTGAGCCACGGCGTTCTGGTCCACACGTGTTCTGGTCCGCACGTGTTCTGGTCCACGCGTGTTCTGGTCCGCACGTCTTCTGGTCCACATCAGCGTCGGAACCCGACGCACATGTGGACCAGAACGCTTTACGACGCGCAGTCGTGTGTCGATTCGGACAGGACGGCCGAGGCGGGAGCACAGCACACGTCACCACGCAACGCGTTGCGTCCTTCGCGTACGGCGAGTGCAGCGATCAGCAGTCCAGCGACTGGGTCAGCCCAGGTCCAGCCGAGCACCGAGTTGATCACGAGGCCGGCGAGCAGCACCGCTGAGAGATAGCTGCACAACAAGAGCTGCTTGGAGTCTGCGACCACGCTTGCCGAGTTGAGCTCTCTGCCCAGACGCCGCTCGACGATCGACGCGATCGGCATGACGATCAGGCTGACGGCGGCGATCGCGATGCCGAGCGAGCTGTGTTCGGCATCGCGGCCTCCGGTGAGCGACACGATGGCGTCGATGCTGACGTACGCAGCGAGTGCATAGAAGGAGAAGCCGACGATGCGCAAGGCTCGGTCTTCGCGTTCGCGTGGTGTGTGGTGGGCGTATTGCCATGTGATGGCGAGCGCGGAGGTGACCTCGACGATGGAGTCGAGCCCGAACCCGACGAGCGCGGTCGACGATGCCAATGCGCCAGCGGTGATCGCGAGTACAGCTTCAACGACGTTGTAGACGATCACGGCGCCGACGACGAGTCGGACGCGGCGGTGCAGGACGGCCGTCCGGTCATTGGTGAGCACGGCGGTCACGTCAGCGCTCGCAGTCGGTGTCGACGACGACCTCGAGCAGGCTGCGGATCGCGTGGGCGAGCATCGGGTCGGCAATGTCGTAGCGAATCTGACGCCCTTCGGCGGTTGCGCTGACCAGTCCGCACCCGCGCAAGCACGTGAGGTGATTGCTCATGTTCGAACGACTCAAGCTCAGGGCGTCGGCCAACTCGCCGGGGTATGCCGGGCCGTCGAGCAGCGCCACCAGGATGTTGCAACGGCCTGGGTCGGCGAGCGCACGGCCGAGTCGATGGAGCGCGTCGTGGCGCTCGGTCAGATTCAGCATGGAGTGAACTATACAGCCGTGGCTGAATTATTGAGCGTTTCGACAACGCTCCGTCCGTCAGCTGGGTGAGCCAGGGGTGCCTCCCGCCATGTCCTGCGCGACGTCGACCAGGTCGGGTCGGCGTCGAGCATGACTGGGTGCCGTACCTGTCTCGCGTTTGAACGCACGGCTGAACGCGGCCTCCGACGAGTAGCCGAGCTGGGCTGCGATGTTCGCGATCGACGTCGACTCTCGGGCCAGCAGGTCTTCGGCCACCTGCATGCGCCAGCGCGTCACGTACTGCTTGGGCGAGGTCCCCACCATCTCGGTGAACCGTGCCGAGAA
>CALICC010000233.1 GCA_938049325.1 uncultured Ilumatobacter sp.
GCTCACCGGGTTCGCGGGCGGACTCGATTTGAAGCGATTCCTGCTCGATCACGAGCGGCGAACATCAGGTCACGCCCTTTTCTGAGATGCGCGACGTCGCGAGCGAAGCGAGTGCCGGACGGTTTACTTGCGGCGCGCCGCCGCCGACTGTTCGCGGCGAAGGCGTTCGGCAGCTTGCTTTTCCTTCTTAAGCGCTTTGCGCTTGGCGCGCACTTCGGCCTGCTCGTCGGCGGAACGCTTCGATGTGTCGATGAGGGGTGCGATCTCGACCGCCTCAGCTTTGGGAAGGGCGAGCGTTTCGTCGGTCTTGAGGAGGTCGCGGATGATCGCCGAGGCGGGAGCTTCACCCGCCACGGTGCCAGCGAGCATGATGCGGCTGATGCCGACGTTGTGGCGTTCGACGATGCCAGGCATGACCTCGCGCAGTTGGTCGGTCGACGGGTTGTCGGCGTTGTCGCCGAGTTGCTCGATGCAGTCGGCGAGCGCAGCGTCGGTGATGATCGCGGCGATGGCTTCCATCCCGCCGTCGATGCGGCCCGACTTGACGCCGGCCCGAACGCCGTCGGGTGAGATCTCGTCGAGGAACGACTCGAGGCCCTCGCGGTGGTCGTCGCCGAGTGCGTCGAGCGCTGTCTGCAACTCGTCGTCGGACGCCGCCTTGAACGCACGATCGAGCAGACCAAGCGACTGCATACGGTTCTTCATCTGGTTCACGGCCATGAGGCGCGACGCTACCGTGGGGGCATGACCAACACGACGGGAATCGCCGCCAACAAGTACGTCTCACTCACCACGTACAAGAAGGACGGCACGCCGAAGCCGCTGCCGGTTTGGATCGCCGAACTGCCCGACGGCCGGGTCGGGTTCACCACGTCACCTGACTCATGGAAGGTGAAGCGCATCAACAACACCCCGAAGGTGACGCTGCAGGCGTGCGACATGCGCGGCCGAATCGAAGACGGCGCCGTCGAAGTGACGGGTACTGCAGCGCTCGGTACCGCCGACGAGATGCGTCAGGTGGAGGCGTTGATCAAGGAGAAGTACGGCTTTGCGGTCACGATGATCAAGATGATGAATACGGTTCGGGGTCTGTTCACCAAGGCAGAAACACAGTCTGAGGGAGCTGTGATCATCACGCTCGATTGACCTGCTCGCCGCGAGACGAACCCGCTGGTCGCAGGGGATGACCGAGGTGTGGTCGGTGAGCTATCCTGAGCAACCAGCACGCACACAGGGGGAAAGTCCACATGGCGACCGTCACGCTCGACAAAGTCAACAAGATCTACGAGAACGGCTACCACGCCATTCACGATCTGGATCTCGAAATCGATGACCAGGAGTTCTTGGTGCTCGTCGGTCCGTCCGGCTGCGGCAAGTCGACAGCGCTGCGGATGATCGCCGGACTCGAGTCGATCTCGGGTGGCGAGATGAAGATCGGTGAAAAGGTCGTCAACGACGTCGAGCCCAAGGATCGCGACATCGCGATGGTGTTCCAGAACTACGCGCTGTATCCGCACATGACGGTGTACGACAACATTGGTTTCGCCTTGAAGCTGGCCAAGGTTCCGAAGGACGAGATCGACCAGCGTGTGCGTCAAGCGTCGAAGATCCTCGAACTCGATGCCAACCTCGACCGCAAGCCGGGTCAGCTCTCAGGTGGTCAGCGCCAGCGTGTGGCGATGGGACGTGCGATCGTCCGTCAGCCCGCAGCCTTCCTCATGGACGAGCCGCTGTCGAACCTCGACGCGAAGCTGCGTGTCCAGATGCGTGCCGAGATCGCTGCGCTCCAGCGCGAACTCGCCGTCACGACCGTGTACGTCCCCCACGACCAGATCGAAGCAATGACGATGGGGGACCGCGTCGCAGTGCTCAAAGACGGCTACCTGCAGCAGGTGGACACGCCGCAAAACTTGTACGACCGCCCGGACAACGTGTTCGTCGCGGCATTCATCGGTTCACCATCGATGAATCTCTTCGAGGCCACCTTGACCGTCGACAGCGCCGGCAGCTCCATCAAGCTCGGATCGCAGACGCTGACACTTGACGCCGACGCGGTGGCAGCTCGTCCCGGCCTCAAGAAGCACGATGGTGCCACCATCATCATCGGGATCCGTCCCGAAGACTTCGAAGACTCGACGATGATCGAACACGACACAACGGGTCGGCAACTGACCTCGACAGTCAGTCTGATCGAGTCACTCGGTTCCGAGCTGATGGTGCACTTCGACATCGACGCCCGACGTGTGGATTCCGGTGACCCCGATGCTGTTGAAGAATCCGACTCCGCGTCGAACTCAGTCGGACGCTTCCACCCGCGTTCGAAAGTGCGGATGCGCGAAGAGGTGACCATTGCGGTGTCGACCGAGAACATGCATTTCTTCGACCCCGCCACGCACCTCGCAATCTGGGAGTGACCCACCATCCACGCTCATCGGTCGAATCACCGATGAGCGCGGCACAGGCAAGCCACGCCGAACCACCAGATCAGTAAGGAGCGGGAGCGACGGCCTTGCGGCGCTTCGCTGTCGCGATGATCGCCCCGGCAAGGCTGACGATGGGTGCAATCGGCTGCAGGATCACGCCGATCCCCAAGCTGAGCCCGAACGAGTCGGTGAAGTCGGCGATCAGGACGAGCACGATCAGGCCTCCGAGGATGCCCAGGACGCCACTGACGATTCCGATGATGGTGACCGCAAGGACTCGCCCGGCCGCAAGCGTCGCGATGCCCAAGCCCAGCATGATGACTGCGCCGATCACGTTGAACACTGCCGGGTTACTCAACCGCTGCAGGCCGTCGTCACTGAACAACACGAAGTCGTCGTAGCCGTTCAGTGACTCGTTGTCGAAGCTGGCCCACGGGAGCAGCGTTGCGAGAATCGCGATGACAGCGCCGGCGATCATGAGGATCGCGCCCACCGGAACTCGCGGTCGAGGACCCTTGACCGTCGAGTCGCTGAACGGCGCCGGGCCGAAGCCCGCGGCGGGCTGTCCGTAGCCCGGGGCTGCGGCGCCGTAGGCC
>CALICC010000234.1 GCA_938049325.1 uncultured Ilumatobacter sp.
CATGCCGAAGGCCTTGGCCCGCTCGGCGAGTGCAACGCCGATGCCACCCATCCCGACGATCCCGAGCTGAAGGCCTTGGATGCCGGTGCCGAGCATCATGAACATGCCCCATTTCCACTCGGTGTTCGAGCGGATGAGGCGCTCGCCTTCACCGAGCCGCCGGGTGATCATCAACAGCAGTCCCATCGCAAGATCGGCTGTGGCATCGGTCAGGACGCCCGGCGTGTTGGTGACGGTCACGCCGCGAGTGGTGCAGGCGTCGACGTCGATGTTGTTGTAGCCGACTGCGACGTTCGCAATCAGCGTCAGCTTCGGTGCTGCGGCGAGGAAGGCGTCGTCGACACGATCGGTGAGCAGTGTCACCGCAACGTCGGCGTCGGCGAGTTGCGCGTCGCGGATATCGATGGGGATTGGTGCGTCGTCGTCCCACGCCCACACGTCGCCGGCGGCTCGGAGGATGTCGAGGCCGGACTCGGGGATGCGGCCCGTCACCACGATTTTGGGGGAGGTGATCTTGCGGGCGTTCATGACGTTGATCCGATCCAGTCGCCGAGCTTGCCGAGTCCCTCGGAGATGTCGGGTGCGCTGATTCCGGAGTACGCGAAGCGGATGTACTGCTGGTCTTCTCCAGGGAGCGGTCGACCGAAGTGGCGACGGGTGCAGAACGACACGCCGGTCTCGTGGAGCGCTGCCGTGGCGAACTCGGAGACGTCGTCGAACCCGGTCAGCTGCATGGCCTCGGTGACGTTCGGAAAGAGGTAGAAGGTCGAGTCGGGAGTTGCACAGGTGATGCCTGGAATCGTCGCGATGGCGCCGGCGGCAGCATCGCGACGCACCTGCAGCTCGGTGAGGAGCGCGTCGGAGCCCGACGGATCGCGGAGCGCTTCGACGCCCGCCTCCTGCACGAAGTGGTTCGTGCAGGACTCGTCGTTGGTGTTGATTTTGGCGATCATCTGGGCGACGTCGAGCGGCGCAGCAGCGCATCCGAGCCGCCAGCCGGTCATCGCGAACTTCTTCGAGAACGTGTAGAGGATCACGGTCCGCTCGGCCATGCCGGGCAGCGAGGCGATCGACACCGACTCCCCGGCGTATCGCATCTCGAAGTAGGCCTCGTCGGACAGCACCCACAGGTCGTGCTCGATGGCGATGTCGGCGATTGCCTGCATCTCCTCGGCCGAGCTCTCGCAGCCGAGCGGGTTCTGCAGGTTGTTGTAGATCAACGCGGTGGCGTTGGGCGCGAGCTCGCGGATCTGATCGAGGTCGATCGCGAATCCGGTCGGAGTCTCGGTGTAGCGGTACGGCAGCGGTGTCGCGCCGTAGTACTCAACCTGGCTCTCGTAGATCGGATATCCGGGGTTGGGGAACAGCACGCCCTCGCCGGGGTTCACGAGCGTCTGCACGAACTTCGTGATGACCGGTTTGCCGCCGGTCTGGACGACGATGTTCTCGGGGTGCAGTTCCATGCCGCGATCGCCGCCGATGTTCTCAGCCAGTGCAGCGCGCAGTGCTGGCACTCCCGCGGCAGGGCAATAGCCGGTCTTGCCGTCGGCAATGGCACGGTTCATTGCCTCGACGATGTTCTCGGGTGTGGCGAGGTTGATGTCGCCGAGGTGGAAGGGGTACACGCGGTTGCCCTGAGCCGCCCACTCCGCCGCGGCAAGCGAAACCGCAAAGGCAGTTTCGGTTCCCAGTCGATCCAAACGTGTCGCCAGCGCCATTGCTGACTCCTCTCATTCGTCGAATGCAGCACGCGTCGGTGCCGTCGGCGCGAGGTTAACAAAACGTTCAACTTTTCACAATGCAGAACTGTTCCGTATGGCGGAACTCCTGAGTGGTTGGGTGTGAGCTGAGCGATACTGCGTGTATGGCAAAACGGCTGCCGCTCGAACACGTCACGATTCACGGTCACGACGTCGGCTACCGCCGAGCCGGCACGCCGGGCAAGCAGGCGCTGCTGCTCATCCACGGACTCGCCGGCAGCTCGAAGACCTGGGACCTCGTCATCAACGAACTCGCCGCCGACTACGACGTCATCGCACCCGACCTGCTCGGCCACGGTGAATCCGCCAAGCCACGGGGCGACTACTCGCTGGGCGCTTTCGCAAGCGGCATGCGCGACTTCCTCGCCGTACTCGACGTACCGAGTGTCAGCGTCGTCGGCCACTCGTTCGGTGGCGGCGTCGCCATGCAACTCTCGTACCAGTACCCCCACTTGATGGACCGGCTGGTGTTGGTCGGATCGGGTGGTCTCGGGCGTGAAGTCTCTGCGCTCCTGCGGCTGTTGGCGCTGCCCGGTGCGGAGTACCTGATGCCGCTCGGTATTCCGCAGGCGGTGGTCGGCGCGTCCAACGAGATCGGCAAGTTCCTCGGTCGACGCAACATCCGGTCGGCCAAGCTCGGAGAGTTCTGGCGGTCGTATTCGTCGCTGGCCGGTGCCGAGAATCGCCAGGCTTTCGTCAAGACGATGCGCGGTGTCATCGAGCCCGGTGGCCAAACGGTCAACGCCAGCGACCGGCTGTACCTCGCCGCGCAATCACCTGTGATGATCGTGTGGGGCGACCGGGACGGCGTGATTCCGGTGTCGCACGCACACGAAGCGCACGCGGCCATCGAGAACAGTCGACTCGAGATCCTCGAAGACGTCGGCCACTTCCCCCATGTCGAAGCACCAGAGGTGTTCGTCGACGTGCTCCTCGACTTCATGGCGACCACCAAACCCGCCACTGCGGCGCAGTCATTGCGCGACTTGCTGCTGGCCCACGATGCCGCCGACTGACACCGCCCGGCTGCCGGCTACCTGAGTCGGCGCACGACGATCGACTCGTTGCCGTCGCCCTCGTCGTGAAACAGCACGGCGAGATCCGAACGGGCGAACGACGCTCTCAGTTCGCCGGCAGGTGCGTGGAACGGCCCCGGGTTCTCAGCTCCGCTCTCGCTCAACACGGTGACCACGCCGACACCGCCGACGCTCAGCGCACCGACGAAATCGGCGTACAGCCGAGGGTCGCGAAACCGTTGGCACACGATCAGATCGAATCGCTGCAGCTCGCCCGAAGGTTCGGCGCCCAGGGCGGCAGATAGCCCGGCGTCGAGATCGACGACAGTTGCGTGCACCAGACCTTCGACACCGTGCGCGTCCGCCGCTCGTTCGGTCAGTCGAACAGCTTCGGGAGAAACGTCGATGGCGGTCACGTCCAAGCCGCGCAGTGCGGCCCAGGTCGACTGGGAGCCGGCCCCGCATGCGACGTCGAGGGCGGTGGTCATCCCCGTTGTCACATCGGTCAGGCCGGCTGCGGCGAGGGCGTCGGGCGGTGCCGGGTCGGCCAGCGGATGGTCGGCGTATCTCTCGTCCCAGCGCGTTGCGTCGTCGGTGGCCATCAGCACGCACCGTTCTGGGTGAGCGCGGACACGGCGCGGATACCGGCGAGGAGCTTCACCGACTGGATCGTAGGTGGCGTGACTTCGGCCCGTGTCACTCACTTCGGGTTGGGAACGTGCGAGCATTGACGCCCGTGAATGACATCGACGATGACGCCAGTACCCAGACGTCAACCGGGTGGCTGTCACCCGAAGATCTCGAGCTGATCCGGGCCAACGTCCCGATCGTGTACGTGGACGCGGTTCCGGTCCGCGTCGACTCGCTCGGCAACGTCACCGAAGTCGGCATGCTGTTGCGGGTCGCAGCCGACGGCACGATCAGTCGCATGGTGGTGACCGGACGCGTGATGTTCGGCGAGAAGGTGCGCGAAGCGCTGATGCGGCACTGCGAGAAGGACCTCGGCCCGATCGCGCTCCCGCGAGTCCCGGCCAATCCGACCCCGTTCACCGTCGTCGAGTACTTCCCGAATCCGGAGCGATCGGGGTTCTACGACCCGCGTCATCATGCCGTTTCGCTCGCCTACGTCGTGCCGGTGGAGGGGGATTGCGAGCCCACGCAGGAGGCGCTCGATCTCACGTGGTTTTCGCCTGAAGAGGCGGTCAGCAACGAAGTTCGCGAGTCGATGACGAGTGGTCACGACCGACTGATTCGCCTCGCGCTCGCGCACGTCGGCAAGCTTCCCTGACGCCACGGCCGGTGATCCACCCGGCACCTTCGGAAACCGCCTATTCTCAAGGGCGGGATGCCAGACGGAGACACCATTCACCGCGCGGCGAGCGCGCTGCGTACTGCGCTTGGCGGCAAAGCCATGACGCGCTTCGATGCACCGCGGCTGGTGGGTCCCGTCCCGCAGGCCGGACGCACGATCGAGCAGGTCGAGAGTCACGGCAAGCACCTCGAGATCGCGTGGGACAACGGCATGATCCTGCACACGCACATGCGCATGAGTGGTTCGTGGCACGTGTATCGCCACGGTGAGAAGTGGCGTCGGCCGTACCAGCAGATGCGTGCCTCGATCGAGAACGATGAATGGGTGGCGGTCTGCTTCAACGCTCCGCTCGTCGAGACCTACCGCCTTCCCGACAAACGCCGCCATCCGGGGATGGGCCGCCTGGGCCCGAATCTGTGCGAACCAAACGTCGACCTCGGCATGGCCGTCAACCTGTTGCTGTCGTACCACGACGCAAACGCTCGCATCGGCGAAGTGCTGCTCGACCAGCGGGTCATGGTAGGCGTGGGCAACGTCTATCGATGTGAGGTGCTCTGGGCCACGGGCGTCAGCCCCTACGCACCGGTTGGAGCACTCACCGAACACGACGCGATCCGCATCGTCAACACCGCGGCATCGCAATTGCGAATGAACCTGCAAGCCGCGCCGGCCAATGCGCCGAGCGCGACCCGCGGAGCACTTGCCGTCTACGGACGCAACGGCCAAGGTTGCCCGCGGTGTCCCGGCACCATCGACCGCACGCGGATGGGCACGCACAATCGAGTCCTGTACTGGTGCCCGAGCTGCCAGAGCTACCTCGACCCTCGGGCGCGCAGCCACCCCGACGACACTCCCGTCATGGACCCGCATCCCGCGGCCCAGCGGTTTCTCGCCGACCTTCCCTGGAACCGCTGAGCCGGGCCAGATCGCCCGATCTCTGCGTTGCGCAGGTTCGTCGTTGCCCGGGGGCAACTTCCTCACTGCGCGCCTTGACCTCGATCGATCTGATCCCCGCTCAGCGAGCTGACCGTTCGGCCCCTGAAAGACCGTGACCGGGGGTTACCCGCGGCCGAGGATCTTGTCGACGTCGATCTCGATCACCACTCGGTCGTCACGCTCTTTGGGCTGCTGGTAGCGAGCCGCGTACCCGTCGATGCCGGGCTGCACATCGATCGGGTCACTCACGAGTCGCACCGGTCCTTCGAGCGTGAGCCACCGCCCGCCGTCGACCTGGCTCACTGCAGCGCGCTGGCCCGCCGCCTCCATGCGTTCGGCATTGAGTGCTTTCTGCGACGTTGCCCACGTGATCACCCGAGCAATCCGCGCTGCCGCGTCGTAGCTGAATCCGACCGCCTCGACGTGTGGCGACCCGTCGGTCCGTAACGTCGTAAGGGTCGCAAGGTGCCGTTCCGTCAAGAACGTGAGCACGTCGTCATCGAGT
>CALICC010000235.1 GCA_938049325.1 uncultured Ilumatobacter sp.
ACGAGATGCAGATCAAGGTCGACTTCCTCTGCCGTGACTCGATCCTCGCGGCCCCGATCGTGCTCGATCTCGCGTTGTTCATGGACCTTGCGCATCGCGCCGGGTCCGCCGGCGTGCAGGAGTGGCTGAGCTTCTATCTCAAGGCACCCCAGGCGGCGGGGGAGAGCCCCGCCGAGCAGGATCTGTTCATCCAGCAAACGAAACTGAAGAACACGCTGCGCGAGTGGATGGGCGAACAGCCCGTCACTCACTCCGAAGCCGGGTGACGTCCGTTTCACGCCAGGCGTGAATCCACGAAACGTCCGTTTCATGCCTGGCGTGAATCAACAGAACGTCCGTTTCGCGCCTGGCGTGAATCAACCCAATCCGGGTGCCGTCAGGTCATGGCTCGCAGCACCCGATCACGAAGTCGGGCGTAGCCCAGGTCCGTCGCGAACCGATTGCGGCCCCGGCGCGCGATGTTTCTCAGCGTGTCCGGCTGGACTCCGAAGTGGTGTGCGCGTTCGATGATGTCGCCAGCGCGACAGAGCTCCGCCACGGTGATTCGCAGCATGCGGTGACGCGGCTCGTGTGCCGCCGGCAAGGTGACCGCGTCAACGGCTCGATCGACCTCTTCGCACGAGGTTGTTCGTTGCGGTGCGAGGAACGCGTACGGGAGGCGGTCGGCAGGTTGTGGTGTGATCACGTGCTCCAAGTGTCTGATCGGGTCGAGCATTGGTCGAAGCCGACACTGATTGAGCCACTCCGGAGGCGGTCGATGCTCGGTGTACGTGCCAAGGCTGGACCAGCGATACAACGCGAGCTGCCGGGTGCCCACGATGTCGAGCGGATTGCGGTGGATGTACCGGACGGTCTGGAGGAGTTGGGAGTTCTCGTCGATCGCCTTCGCCCAGAATCGCGGCACGAAGAGCGGACCCGATCGCCGCGTTCTCCAATTGAAGGCCTTCGCATATTTCGACTGGAGGTCCTTCATCGCGGCGGACGGGTCGGCGGCGTCGGATTGCAGCAGGAGGTGGAAGTGGTTGCTCATCAGCGCATAGGCATGCGTCTCGACCCCGTGTCGTTCGAGCATCTCGCCGAGGAGGTTCTCGAAACGGATGCGGTCTTCGTCGGTGCCGAATATGTCCTCACCGTCGATTCCGATGTTCGAGACATGGCACATCGGCGATGTCTCGAGGTTGCGCTTTCTTCGTCCCATACCAGTCACTGGGTCGTGAGATCCTGAAACAGGAAACGTCCGTTTCACGCCTGGCGTGAAACGCGCGTCTCGTGGGTTTACGCCTGGCGTGAAACGCGCGTGTTGTGGGTTTACGCCTGGCGTGAAACGGACGGAAGTAGCGTGGGGGGATGGCCGCAATCGTGATGGATGGGAACGCGCTTCGAGACGAGGTTGTCGCCGGACTGGCGACAACGATCGAGTCATTGGGCTCCCCGAAGATCTGCCTCGCCACGGTGCTGGTGGGCGACGACGGACCGTCGCGGCGTTACGTCAACTCCAAGCACAAGAAGGCAGCAGAGGCCGGCATGGTGTCGCGCCACCATGAACTCGGCCAAGAGAGCACCCAAGAAGAAGTGGAAGCGGTGGTGCGCGAACTCGCAGACGACCCGAGCGTGCACGGGATCCTGGTGCAGCTCCCACTTCCCGACGGTCTGGACCCTGAACCCGTGCTCGACCTCGTGCCAGCGGAGAAAGACGTCGACGGTCTGACGGAGCGGTCGATGGGGCGTCTCGTACGCAACCGCCCCGGCCTCGTCAGCTGCACTCCGCTCGGTGTGATGCGACTCCTCGAGAAATACGACGTGCCGACATCGGGCAAGCGCGCAGTCGTGATCGGACGTTCCACGCTCGTCGGTCTGCCGTTGTCGCTGTTGCTCAATCGCAAGGGTGCCGACGCCACCGTCACCATGGCGCACTCGCGCACCGCCGACATGGGCGCCGTTGTCCGTGAGGCCGACATTGTCATCGGAGCCGCCGGTCAGGCCCGCATGATCACCGCCGACATGGTGAAGCCTGGAGCTGCGGTCATCGATGTCGGCGTGTCGCGGACCGAGGCCGGGATCGTCGGCGACGTCGACTACGAACCGGTCGCGGAGGTCGCCGGTTGGATCACACCGATGCCAGGCGGAACCGGGCCGATGACGATCGCGTGCCTGCTCGAGAACACGCTCACAGCAGCCGAGCTCCAAGGCGTGGTCGAGCGTCGCTGACCGTGCCGCCCAATAGGTGCGCAACGTGGTCGCTGACCGACCTGGGTGACGGAAATCTCTGACAATTCGTGCCGATAGACGATGTCTGCCCTGGATTCGGCACTTTTTCACCCGTACCAAAGACGGACGCGTTGAGTGTTGCTCCTGTCGACGCAGCGTGGGAATTGTGTAAAGATTCTGTCTGGAATCGCGCGAATCAGTTGCAAAACGTTGAGCGATCGCCGTGGATTCTCTAGTGTTTGCGACGAATCACACCGCTGTCAGCTCGGGTCATTGGCCCACCGACACGTTGTGCTTCGAGTGATTCCACGCCCGGCGTCCGAGACGGCGAGCGCCGGGGTGGACATCACGGCCCCTCGCCGAGATGTGTCAGAGGATTCGCGCCGATTGCCGCACTCGCTCCGGACGAGAACTTGCGAAACGGCGCGCCGAGTGGTTGTATGGGAGTCGTGGAACGCGTCGCCGACCTTCTTGTAGTAGTTCTTCAGTAGCACGCCGACGACCATTCGACGCGTGCCCTGACCTCCCAGCCGGGAGGTCGTTTGCTTTTTCGGCACAGGTTCGCGCCGAAGACGCATCGAGCCACCACACTGAAACCCGCCGCAGCCCACCCCACCATCTCGCAGACAACAAAGGCACTACCGATGGCTGAAATCACAGCTGAAACCACCACCCCGGCGCCCGAGCGCATCACGGGGGCACAAGCACTCATCCGCTCGCTCGAGATGGAGGGTGTCGACTTGATGTTCGGGTACCCCGGCGGCTGCATCTTGCCCGCGTACGACCCGCTGCTCGAATCGTCGATCCGCCACGTGCTCGTTCGCCACGAGCAAGGCGCGGGGCACGCGGCCGAAGGGTACGCCCACGTCTCGGGCAAGCCGGGCGTCGCGATGGTGACGTCCGGACCGGCCGCAACCAACCTCGTCACGCCGCTGATGGATGCGTACATGGACTCGATTCCCATGGTCGCGATCACCGGACAGGTGCCGACAGCGGCCATCGGGTCCGACGCGTTCCAAGAATGCGACACCGTTGGTATCACTCGTTCGTGCACGAAGCACAACGAGCTGATCATGTCGGCCGACGACATCCCGATGGCGATTCGCCAGGCGTTCCACATCGCCACCACGGGCCGCCCCGGACCCACGCTCGTCGACGTGCCCAAGGACGCGCTGACC
>CALICC010000236.1 GCA_938049325.1 uncultured Ilumatobacter sp.
GAGGAGGACGAGCTCTTGCGCGATCTGGCGAACTTCGGTCTTGACCCGACTCTTGGTCTTCGCGAAGTCGGATCCTCCGAGTTTGTGCAGCTTCGGTGCTTCGCCACCCACGTACTGACGGATCGTGTCGATCTGATCGGAGGGGATGTAGAGCTTGTCGCCGCCCTTGTACGACAGCAGGAGGTAATCGCGTTCGACGCCGCCGATCGCCCGCTTGACCATTCCGTCGTATTGGCCGACCCCATGTTGGTTGTGGACCACGTAGCTGCCGGCTTTGAGGTCTTCGAAGGTGCTTGCGGTTTCGCCGCGCTTGCGGGTCCGAGCCTTGCGGTGCGCGCGACGGCGCCCGGTGAGGTCCGATTCGGCGACGATCGCGATCTTGGCGTTGGGCAGCGTGACGCCCCGGTGGAGCGGTGCGACGACGATCGATCCACCCAGCGGAATCTGATCCCCCGCCTGGGTCCTTTTGGTTCCGGCACCGACGCTACCCAGTGGTCCGGTTCGGATCTTGAAGTCGAGACCTTGGTCGAGCAGGAGTGACTTGAGACGCTTCGCGGAACCGGCACCATCGGCAGCGACGACCACGCGATAGCCGTCGGCGATCAGATCGCGGAGTCGATCGGTGAGGCCGGTGCCGTCGCCGACGACGGGTCCCCAACCCATGGCCTCGACCAGCGGAGTGTCGGGCGTTTCCGGCGTGGAGTCGATCGACCAGAACGACCCGACACTGGTCAGCAGCACGTCGGGGTCAGCGTGCAATCGTGGAAAGGTCTTGTCAGGGTCGCGTGCCCACGTCGACGCGAGGGTGCGCGCGAGGTCGTCTTCTTCGGCAATGAGGTCGGTCGCACGGTCGCGCATGCGTCGTGGCTCGACGAGCAGGATCTTCGCCGTATCCGGCAGAACATCGGTGATGAGCTGATCGTCGTCGACCAACCAGGGCAGCCACGACTCCATACCGTCGAAGTGGGTGCCTTCGGCCAGTCGTTCCCACTGCTCGCGGCCCCACGGTTCCGTGGCGATGAGGCGCTCGGCGCGAGCGCGCACGTCGGCGTCGGGCGTCAGCTCGCGAGCAGGGAAGATTCGAACGACGTGGAGGTCTTCCGCCGAACGTTGGTCGTTCACGCCGAACCGGGTGAGCCGCTCGACTTCGTCACCCCAGAGATCGATACGAATCGGGGCGTTCGCTCGAGCGGGGTACACGTCGATGATCGCGCCGCGGCGGGCGAACTCTCCACGGTGCTCCACCAACTCTTCGCGGCGGTAGCCGAACGAGACGAGCGTCGCGGTCAACTCGTCGGGGTCGACTTCGCCGCCGGGTCGAACCACGATCGGGTCGATCTCGGTGGCGCCGGGACCGAGCTTCTGGAGCAGGCCGCGGACGCCGGCGACGATGACTTTCGGGCAACGGTCGGGCGAGCGCAGGCGCCACAGCACGTCGAGTCGTTGACCCATCGTCTCGACGTTTGGGCTCACGCGTTCGAAGGGCAAGGTCTCCCAGCCCGGAAACAACGCCAGTTCTTCTTCGTCGAGGAACTGGGTCAGGTCGTCGTGCAGCTGGCGCGCCATGGTGCCGGTCGGGCATGCAACCAGGAGCGGCCGTCGGTTCGAGAGCGCGGACAGTGCAGCAATCGCGACGGGACGAGCGACTTCGACAACGGCGAGCCGAGCGTCGGGTTCGCCCATGGCGCGAGTGAGGCCGGGCTCGTCGCGCAGGAGCGGCGGGAGCGACCGCAGCGGTGCCTGCGCCGCGTCGTCTGTCTCGTCGCTGCCGTCAGCCGCCGCGGCTCGTAGTACCTCGTCGCGCACGTCAGTCATCGACGGCCCATTGAACAGCCGCTGTCGGCCATCCGCGTTCGTCGTTCGAGATCGAGCTCAAGGTTCAGCGCTTGGAGTTGTATCGCTGCATCGCCGCGTCGACACCGTCGGCGATGATCATCTCCACGGCGTCAGCGGCCTCGGTGACGGCGACGTCGAGCAGTTCGCGCTGGCGCTTGGGGATCTTCGCGAGGACGTGCACCTTGCCGACGTGTCGATTGTCGGGCTTGCCGACGCCGATCCGGACTCGGATGTAGTCCTGCGTCTTGAGGTGCTGAGTGATGGAGCGCAGCCCATTGTGGCCGGCGAGTCCGCCACCGCGCTTCAGCTTCATCTCGCCGGGCGGGAGGTCGAGTTCGTCCTGGATCACGATGATCTGCTCGGGGAGCTCGATGCGGAAGCGCCGGACCATCGCGCCGACGGCGCGTCCGGATTCGTTCATGTACGTGATCGGAAACGCGAGCGCGGTTCGCGCATCGGATCCGTCGGGGCCGGGGAACCGGGTCTCGGCGATCAGCGCGTTGTCGCGTCCGCCCTTGAGCGTGACGTCGCGTCGTTCAGCGAGCAACCGGAGCGCGTCTTCGCCGACGTTGTGGCGCGTGTTCGCGTACTTCTCACCCGGGTTGCCGAGCCCGACGACCAGCCAGTCGAACGGAGAGCCCTTGCCCTCCCGCCCGAATAGTCCCATCTGCGTGCTCCGTTCTTCCGTGGCGTCCGCGTGCGGCGCTGCCCCAGCATCGACAGCATCTCTTCTCTGGGCGTTTGTGTACCTCCCAGGTACTCAAACGCCCAGAGAACGAGACGTTGTCGAGATGAATTACTCGCCGGAGTCGTCGCCGCCCTCGGCGTCGCCTTCGGAGGCCTCGGTGCCCTCTTCGCCCTCTTCGCCTTCGGCAGCGGCTGCTTCGGCGGCGGCTGCTTCTTCGTCGAGCACCGGGGTGCGCATGATCGACACGGTGACCACAGCCGACTCGGGGTCGGTGGTGAGCGCGACACCTGCCGGCACCGACAGATCGGCCACGGTGATGGTCGAGTCCATGGTCATCTCGGTCACGTCGACGATGATCTCGTCGGGAATGTTGCGCGGGGTGGTCGAGATCTCGACCTCGGTCATGATCTGGTCGATCAGGCCGTTGTTGTCGTTGACTTCCTTCGACTCGCCCTGAATGTGGACGGGCACGGTCACGACGATCTCGGCGTTGAGGTCGACCTGGATGAAGTCCAGGTGCTCGATGTTCAAGCGGACCGGGTGGCGCTGCACGTCTTTGATGATCGACGGGTACACGTTGCCATCGACGGTGAGGTCGAGAATCGTGTTGAGACCGGCGCTGCCCGACACGGCGATGCGCAGCTCGCGGCGGTCGACCGACAGGCTCGTGGGCTCCATGCCCAGCCCGTAGACGACGCCGGGGATGCGGCCTTCGCGGCGGAGGCGGCGAGCAGACGAGCTGCCGGTTGCGCGGCCAGTTTCGGCGTGGAGGATGGTCTCAGTCATGGTGATCGTTGTCCAAACGGTTGCGACGGGTGCCTGGCGAATCTGATCATCGCCAAGTGCCGTCGTTCGAAATACAGCAGCCAGCAACGCTATCGGCACGCCGCTGCACCTCAACGGTGTGAGTTCAACAGTGT
>CALICC010000237.1 GCA_938049325.1 uncultured Ilumatobacter sp.
CGCGACGAACAAGAAGATCCGAACGTTCTTCAAGCGACTGCGCAAAGCCGCTCGCGAAGAGGGTGGCGCCATCGGCTACATCGAGGAGTTCGATGCGATCGGTGCCGCTCGATCCGGCATGGGCGGCTCCGGCATGCGTGAAGGGTCCGCCGGCATCGTCAATGAGTTGCTCGTCCAGATGCAGAGCTTCGACTTGCCCGATGGTCGCGACAAGATGAAGGCCGCCTGGGTCGACTGGGTGAACAAGCATCTACCGCCACACCGCCGACTCAAGCACCCGCGGTCGCCCATGGCGAACATCTTGATCGTCGCAGCGACGAACCGCGCGTCGGATCTCGACGCGGCGCTCCTCCGCCCGGGGCGTTTCGACCGCATCATCGGTTTCAACCTGCCGGCCCGCGAGGACCGACTCGCTATTGCCCAGTACTACCTCGACCGCAAGTCGCACACCGACGACGTGACCGCAACGCTGATCGCCGATGTCAGTGCCGGCTACTCGCCGGTGCGCATCGAGAAGTTGATGGACGAAGCGCTGATCATCGCGCTGCGTCACGGCCGCACAGCGATGAAGATGAGCGACGTGCTGTCCGCACAGCTCGTCACCGAAGTCGGCGTCGCCCAAGACATGGGGTACCACCCAGACGAGCGTCGTCGGATCGCAATCCACGAAGCCGGCCATGCGCTCACCGCCGTCCTCACTCGCCGCGACGTCAAGATCGCGTCGATCCTGCGCCGCTCGGCGGCACTCGGACTCGTCGCTCACGGCGACGCGGAAGAACGCTTCTTGCGAACACCATCCGAGGCGCGCGACCTGATCTGTGTCGCCATGGCAGGCCGCTCGGCCGAGCAGCAGGAGTTCGGTGAGGCCAGCAGCGGCATCAGCTCCGACCTCGCAGCGGCCAGCACGATCGCGTCGCAGCTCGTCGGCCAACTGGGCAACGGACCAGGCCTCTTGAGCTTGGAGGCAGCCGGCATGCCGACCGCTGCGAACCTCGTGGCCAAAGTGCTGTCCGACGATCCGAGTCGAGAAGCTGCCGAGGCCTACATGGCCGAGGGCGCCGAGCGAGCCGATCTCATGGTCAGCCGCTACCGCGAGACATTGCTCGAGATCGCGGACGAACTCATCGCGCACGACGAAGTCTCTGGGGACCGGATCCGCGAGATCGTGTCGAAGCGCGCTGACATCTCCGAGCGGCGCGGCCCAGTGCGCATCAAGCGCGAACGCCCGATCATCACTCCCCGCCTCCCGTAGCTCCCATACCTCCACGCTGGGCGCTCAGGCGCTCGGTAGAGTTTGGTGCGTGACCGATGTCGAGGCTCCTCGGACGACGTCGGGGCTGCCCTGGCAAGGACTCGTCGTCGGCGCGATCGCCGGATTGCTCAGCGGGCTCTTCGGGGTCGGTGGCGGCATCGTCATCGTTCCAGGGCTCATCGCGCTCATGTCGATGGACCGCAAGCTGGCCCACGGCACGTCACTGGGGGCGACGTTTCCGGTCGCAACGGCGAGCTTGTTGTCGTACTTCGTCAGTGACAACGTCGACTGGCCGATCGCTGGGTGCCTCGCCGTGGGTGCCGTGTGCGGCGCGGTGCTCGGCACACAGCTCCTCCAGGTGATTCCGAAGCGCCCGCTCACTATCATCTTCATCGCGGTCATCCTCGCAACCGCCACCCGACTCGTGCTGGCGAGCGACACCGTCGGACGCGACGACCTCACGATCCTCGGCGCGCTCAGCCTCGTCGTCATCGGATTCGTCACCGGCACCCTGTCCGGACTGCTCGGCATCGGCGGTGGGGTGGTGATGGTTCCGGCGATGGTCGTCCTCTTCTCGATGCCGCCGGTGCTCGCCAAAGGAACATCGGTTGCCGTGATCGTGTCATCGTCACTTGTGGGCACGTTGCGCAACCGCCATCACCGCAACATCGACCTTCCCGCTGCTGCGTCGATCGGCATCGCCGGCGTCGTCACCGCGGTGATCGGCACCGTCATCTCGAACTCGATCGACGACACCGTGTCGAACGTGATGTTCGCCATGCTGCTGGTCATCGTCGCTGGGCTGCAGATCCGCACGCTGCTCCCCGAACGGAAGGAACAGGCATAGGCGATGAAGGCAGCGGTCATCCTCGCGCACCCGAACCCCGACAGTTTCGCTCGCGAATTGGCGCGCCGGGCGCACGCAGGGCTGCTCGCCGCAGGCCACGAAGCCGAGTTGGTGGATCTTTACGCCATCGGGTTTTCGGCCGCGATGTCGCCCGACGAACGCTCCGCCTATCACGGTGAGACCCCGGTGATCGACCCGATGGTCGAGGGCCAGATCGACATCGTCACATCGGTCGACACGCTGGTGTTCGTGTACCCGACCTGGTGGAGCGGCCTTCCGGCGATGCTGAAGGGCTGGTTGGAACGGGTCATGGTCCCGGGCGTCGGGTTCCGATTCGACGAGAAGTCGGGCAAGGTTCGTCCGGGCCTCACGAACGTGCGGCGCCTGATCGGCGTCTCGACCTACGGCTCACCGCGCTGGTACGTACGACTGGTCAACGACAACGGGCGACGCACGCTCATGCGGGCCATGCGGCTCTCGTGCGGATTCCGGACGTCGCGCCGCTGGCTGGGCATGTACGCGCTCGACACGACAACACACGACGAACGAGCCGAGTTCGCAGCTCACGTCGAGCGAGTGATGAGCGAGCTGCGATGAAGCTGCGACGCACGCGATCAGGGGCCGGACGCGTTCTGGTGATCTACTGCCACCCCCTCGACGAGGGGTTCATCCCGTCGGCGTTCGAACGCACCAAGGCCGGCCTCGCTCAGACCGCCGCCGACGTCCGCATCCACGACCTCTACCGCGACGGGTTTCGCCCAGAACTGTCGGCCGACGAACATCGTTCCCACATCGAACCCGGAGTGTCCGACGAGCTGCGCCGGTACGCAGACGACCTGGTGTGGTGCGACACGCTCGTCGTCGTGTATCCGACCTGGTGGTCAGGGCAACCCGCGATGTTGAAGGGCTGGATCGACCGGGTGTGGGCGTCAGGAGTGGCGTGGGAACTCCCCGACGGGGCAAACCGGCTCAAGCCCGCGCTGCGCAATGTCCGCAGGATCGTGGCCGTCACGTCGCATGGCTCGACGAAGGCGATCAACAGCTTGCAAGGCGAGGGTGGCAAGCGGACGCTGTTCCGCAGCCTGCGTTCGATGTGCCATCCCACGTGTCGTACGACCTGGCTGGCTCTCTACGGCATCGACACGTGTGACGAGTCCAAGCGTGTCGACTTTCTCGAGCGTGTCGAAGCGGCCATGGCCGCGATCTGACCCCTTTGAGGAGTATCGGTCGACAGCTGCATCTCGGAATGGCACATCTTCGGTTCTGACAAGATGACGCAATGGGAGATCTCGCAGCAGACACTGCTGTCACCGCGACCACGGCCAACTCGTTCGGAACGACGCTCTCACCCGACTGGGAGATCTGGGGCCCCAACGGCGGCTATCTCGCCGCGGTAGCGATGCGGGCGGCTGGCATCATCAGCGGACGCGCCCGGCCTGCGTCGATCAATGCGCACTTCGTGGGTGCTGGTCGGAGCGGCGACGTCGACATCACGACCTCGGTGAACCGTGAGACCAAGGTGGGAACCTCCATCACCGTGTCACTCTCCCAGGAGGGTCGTCCGTGGATGACCGCACTCGTGTGGGGAGTCGACGACGATCTTCCCGGTCTGCAGCATCAGAGCGCGCCCACGCCGGACCACACGACCGACATCGGCAGCCTCGCCAGCACGGCCGAGCTGATGGCTGACGCCGACGGACCCCGCCATCCGTTCTGGTCCAACCTCGACCAGCGTCCGCTCAACTGGATTCAAGAATGGGACGATCGTGCACCGAGCGACCCCAGCGTGGCCTCATGGGTTCGCTTCGTCCCCACCGCGACGTTCGTCGATCCATGGATTGACGCCGCTCGTTCACTGATTCTGATCGACCTCGACTCCTGGCCGGCGGCAACGCGAGCTCACGTCGGAGAACTCGAGGTCTACGCGCCGACGATCGAAGTCTCGGCTCGCTTCATCGCATCGACCGTCACCGAACCGTGGCTCCTGAGTGAGGCCACGACACCGCGCGCCGAGGGTGGACTGATCGCCGCGACCGCTCAGATCTGGAATCGGAACCTGGAACTCGTGGCGCTCGGCGGCAGCACGCTGCTCTGTCGACCTGCCGTCCGTCGTCCCGATCGCTGATTCGGCAGCAGATTCCTCGACCGCACTCGGGCCTACAGCGCGGCGACAGCGACGGCGATCTCGGCCGCTACGCCCGCGTTGTTCTCGGCGAGTGCGAGGTTTGCGGGCACGCTGCGGCCGGCAGTGGTCTGGCCGATCCGTTCGAGCACGAAGGGTGTGATGGCAGCACCGGTGATGCCAGCGGCGTCGCAGTCGGCCAAGGCGGTATCGATCACTGCGTTCAACTCCGCGCCGTCGAGCTCGTCGTCTTCTGGGATCGGCACCGCGACCAACACACCAGAATCGGGTCGGGTCAGGTTCGCGAACACGGCAGCAACCTCGGCGGCGCTCTCGACGCGATGTGCGACCTCAAGACCAGATGATCGCGTATAGAAGGCCGGGAACCAGCCGTGCTGCCATCCGAGCACCGGCACACCCACGGTCTCCAGGTACTCGAGCGTGCGGGGAAGATCGAGGAACGCCTTCGCACCCGCCGACACCGACACCATGCGGTGCTTCGACAGCGCATCGAGGTCGGCCGACACGTCACCCGTGAGTTCGGCGCCACGATGCACCCCGCCGAGGCCGCCGGTCGCGAACACCGAGATGCCCGCAGCTGCCGCGATCGCGACCGAGGCCGACACGGTGGTCGCCCCGAACTCCCAGCCTTGCGCGACTGCTACCGGCACGTCGCGCTCAGCTGCCTTGCGGGCCGACCCCAGAATTCGGTCGTGCTCGTCGGCGGCGAGGCCGACGCGGACCACGCCGTCGAGTACGGCCGTCACCGCCGGGACCGCACCGCGCGATCGCACCGCGTCGATACAACGGGTGAGCGCTTCGTGGTTGGCGGGTGCGGGCAGGCCCAGGTTCGAGTAGATCGTCGACTCCATGGCGACGACGGCGCGCTGCTCTGCAAGAGCGTCGCGGACTTCCTCCGAGCATTGCGGCGAGATCACCTCGCCCAGCGTATGCCGGCGGCGGCCGACGTCAGCCGAACTCGCCGACGTAGGCACCGTCGGGGTTGCCGTCGCTGATCACGCCGGGAGCCGCTTCGATCGTGAGCGCCAAGGCAGCGACGTCACCGTCGACCGTGAACGTCTCGATGTCGGGGTCGGCGCCGAAGATCCCGATCGACACCACGTCGCCGGTCTCAGCCAGCACGCCCCACAGCTGATAGGTCTGATCGCTCCCGAGCGCAGGAAGGTCAGAGGCGTCCATGTAGCCATGGCCGTCAGCTGCGATGACACCGAGTGCCGTCGACGCTGCGCCGTCGGCGACCAGCTCGGTTTGCATCGAGCTCGAATCGGCAATCGCCTCGTTCATCGCGTCGGCGACGAGGTCGTTGGAGGATGTGTCGCGCTGCGTCACGACAACCGCACCGGCGAACAACAAGGCCAGCGCCGCTGCGGCGCCCAGCACCCAGGTCGCGATGGGGCGGCGCCGCTTTGGCTCTGCATCCGCGAGCGCGAAGACCTTGGCGAGTTCGGGGCCGGGCTCGGGTGCCGAGGCTTCGATCTGATGTGCGATCCGAGACCACACGTCGTCGGGCGCATCCATGCCGGTGAACGCCAGCATCGTGGCCACCTCACGGTGCTGCTGGACCTCGGCAGCGGCGCGCGGGTTGATGCGAAGGTAGTCCTCGACTCGATCCTTCTCATCAGCGTCGACAGCGTCGAGCGCATACGCGCCCAGAAGCTCGTCGAGTTCGTAGATGTCGCCCGGTCCATCCATTGCATCCATGCTTTCGCTCATTCCGTTCCCAGCCCAACTGTCACGCCGGACTTCGCCAGTTCGCTGCGCAAGCGCTTGAGACCGGAGCGGATCCTGCTCTTCACTGTTCCCTCTGCTGCACCGAGTTGACCTGCCGCCTCCCGGTAGGTCAGACCACCAAAGTAGGCGAGCTCGATGGCGGCTCGCTCATCTTCGGAGAGCGCATTCATCGCATCGCGCACATGAGAAGCCAATGCCATGTCCCACACTTCGTGGGCGATGTCATACCCGGCATCGGCCGTGCGGTGTGCGTCGCGTTCCTCGCGAGTCCGACGGGCGACGTCTGAGCGGATCAGATCCACTGATCGGCCGTGCGCGTTGGCCAGCAGGAAGCTCCGCAGCGTGCCGCGCTCGGGGTCGAAGCGCAGCGGTTCGTTCCACAACCGAACGAAGACCTCTTGGACGATTTCTTCGGCTCGCGCGGTGTCGCTCAGGAGGCGACGGGCGAGCCCGAACACTGCGCCGGCGTGGCGCCGATAGGCCTCGGCCAGGGCGCGTTGGTCGAATCGCCCGATTGCCACGGCCAGCGTGGCATCGGAGACATCGGACAACTGCTCTCGCATACCCGGTTCTACGGAGCCGCCGGATTGGTCGGATGACGTCAATTTCGGAATCTTTTGGTCGTGTCAGGTGCGGACGAAACGCGTGACGCACTCGACATGCGGGGTCTGCGGGAACAGGTCGAGTACTTCGACGTGTTCCATGCGGTATCCGGCATCGTCGAGCAGACGGGCGTCGCGTGCGAGCGACACCGGGTCACAGCTGACCAGCACGACCACGGCGGCGGCAGAACGAACCACTGCCGCAACGCCAGGCTTCGCGAGACCAGGGCGAGCCGGGTCGGCGACCAGCACATCGATCGGACCGAACGCCGGATCAGGCTTCCACTCCCCCATGTCGCTGCGCTCGATCTCGACGCTCTTGTCACCCTGGCCCGCTCGGTGCTTCAAGTTCTCGCGCGCGTCGAAGCACGATGACCGCGCCGACTCGACGAGCGTGACGTGACGGACGTCGTTCATGACCGTGGCGGCGAAGAGCCCAACGCCGCCGTATGCGTCGACTGCGTGGTCGGCGCCGGCCAGCTCGGGAGCGGCACGGCCGACCGCGTCGACGAGCAACTCGGCGGCAGCTGGTCCCGACTGGAAGAACGAGGGTGCCGACACTTGCAGGTTGCGCCCGGCCACGCGTTCAACGATGAACGCTCGGTCGCCGATGTGCACGTCGGCAGGCAGTCCGCTCACCGACTGGCCCGCTGGTGCGTTGCTGCGACGCTTCTCGCCTCGCCGCTGACGATCCTCGGGGCGGGTCCAGCGAGCGGTGACACCATCGGTCGACACCGAGGTACGCAAGGTGAGCTCGACGCCGGCCGACACATTGACGTCGCGCAGCACGGCTGACAGGTTCTGGTGGGCCACCTGGCAATGATCGATCGGGACGACCTCGTCGCTGCGTTCCTCACGGAACCCGACGCCACCTCCGGGCATGCCGACGAGGCGGATGGTGGTGCGGTAGCCGAACGGGTCGACGCCGTCACCGACATTGATCAGCGAGTCGACGGCCTGCTCGTCGAAGCGACCGACGCGACGCAACGATTCGGCGACGATCTCGACCTTTGCAGCCATCTGCGCCTCGACATCGAAATGCATCCATCCGCAGCCTCCACACCCTTCGCGGCGGTGGGGGCACGTTGGCGCAACCCGGTGCGGCGACGAGTCGAGCACGTCGGTGGTGGTTGCCTTGACGAAATCTTTACGATCGTTACGAACCACCGCTTCGACCTGTTCGCCTGGCAGCGCGCCGGTGACAAACGCAACCCGTCCGTCGTCGAGGCGCGCCATCGCGTCGCCGCCGGCGACCATTCGCTCTGGTCGCAGGATGATCGGTTCTTCGGACGCCATGCACGGCAGCGTACGGGGGTGACAGACTGAGGAGATGGGCAACGACGACGACCGTTGGTACTGGGACTTGGACAAAGGAGTGGCGGTCCCCGCAGCCGAGCGCGGCAAAGGCGACAACACGCTCGGCCCCTACGACTCCAAGGGCGAGGCCGAGAACTGGAAGTCGAAGGTCGACGATCGCAACGACTCCTGGGACGACGCGGACGACGACTGGGACGGCACCACCGACGCCGAGGACTGAGGGCCTCAGCGGAACACGGACGAACGGCTTGTGGCCGCTGCGGTGTCGTCGCCCCCACCCGTTCCGGTTCCTTCCAACTCTCTGTAGCTGAAAGAGAACCGGAAACGCCCCGACTGGAAACCGATAGCCACCGAATCTCGCCGCAACCTAGATCACCAACCCGGCCGCACGACCTGATCGGCTCCGACAGACCCTCTCGCTGCTCCACCCGGATGGTTGTTCTGGGCTACCGACCCACTCTGGACGTGTCATGGAACGGCTCCCGAAGCTCAGTCCGAGGACCGGGTCGGCGATCGCACATTCTGGA
>CALICC010000238.1 GCA_938049325.1 uncultured Ilumatobacter sp.
GTCTTGCCGTGGGCGTCGACCACGGCATCGAGGCTGTCGAGCCATTCGCTGGTCTCAACCGGGTCGATGTCGGGCAGCTGCTGCACGTGTCCGTCGAAGATCATGGCGGCCAGTATCGCAGCTGGTGGCGGGGTGACCGGCCGGTAACTTCTGAAGACCAGAACAACTTCGGTCGGCGCTTGATTCGCGCAGGACCTGAAGTCCGAGCGAAGCGGAAGCACTGGTCGCTCGGTGTTCGACTCGTGAGCTCAGGCTGATGCGGCCACCCACCAGCCGTTGGTGTCGAACACGACGTGTGATCGAGCCGAGGCGGTGATGCAGAGCCTGCCGCCGAACACTGCCGAGGTCAGCGAGTTCGCGACGATCGTGCCGCCCGCAGCGTTGACCGCAGCGGTCGAAGCGGTGCCGACGCATCCGTCACCGGTGAGAAACGCGGTTGCCGACGGTCGAATCACGGCGAGTGTTCCGGTGACCGCTGCCGCCCACGGCGGAGCGGCGCCGATGTCGATCTTCTGACCCGGCCCGAGTGACGGGAGCCATCCGCCGACACCGAATCGAGTGTCGAGCGTTCTGGTCGGAGCGACGGGCACGTATGCGAGTGCTCCGTCGGTCGTGAACTCTGCGGTCAGGTCGACCACCACATCGACCGGAGCGCTGACGGTCACACAGAACGTGCCGTCGGCGTCGACCGGCACGATGGCCGACGCGGAGACGGCCGGTCCAGGTGCGAAGTTGACGTTTGCCGCCATCGCGGGTTCGGCGCACGACGATGCACTCACGAACCCGATCGCGCCGGCCCGTGTTGCTCCGAGGTTGACGGCAACGGCATCGACCCCAGGCGTCACCTGGATCGGGATCGTCCAGAGTCGACCGGTCTCGCGCGTGTCGTGCAACCGTCGCGGCGTCGCAAGCGGGGTGAGACGTGTCCCGGAACCGTCGGCAACGAACGCGCCCTGCAGGTCGACAACGACATCTGTGTCGACGCTCGCGAACACGCAGACGGTGCCCGAAGAGCCGACGGCCGTGATCGTTGGCGCCCCGCGGGGCAGCGCCGCACCGAAGTTCACCGTGGCGCCGCTCGGGGCTGCGTCACATGGGCCAGCCGAGAGGTAGCCCTGCGCGCTCGGACGTGCTGCGGTGACATAGAGCGCCACGGCGGTCGTGTTGTCCGGGATCGCGTCGCCGAATTCGAGGGTGAGGCGCGACCCGCCCGTGAGCCGCTCGCCGGACACCCGGGTGTCGGCGACGCGCTGCGGCGGCATCGTGACGAATGAGCTCGCCGCTGCTGTCGGCGTGGGGAGCGCGGCGTTGTCACCGGTGAAGCGAGCGCGGGTGAACGTCTCGGTGAAGTTGATGGCAATGAGCTCCGAACGCCGCCGGTAGCCGGCCGGGTCGAGGTGGATCTCGTCACCGCTGCGATAACCGCCGGTGACGTACTCGGTGTACCAATCCCAAATATGGAAGTCGGCGCGTTCTGCTCCGACTTGACGCAGGGCGGTGTTGAACGAGATGTGCTGAGCGGCATTCGTCTTGACGATCGTGGGCCACCAGATCTCGTGGCCCGGGCCAATGGCATCGACCAGGTGCATGATGCTGTTGTACGCACACGCGACGCTCGCGTTGCACAGTCCCGAGTCGTTCACGCCGACGTTCACGATGACGTGTTTGGGATCCCATCCTTGGCTCTGCCAAAGGTCGATCCAGTACGACGAGCGGAACTCGTTCGGGACGTTGAACATCCCCGACGACGCACTGCCGGCGGCGCGGAAGCGGATCGGTCCCCAACCTCGAGCAGCGAGTTGATCAGGGAGTGTTGGACTGTTGAGTCCGGCGCCGAGCAGGACCGAGTCTCCGATCACGGTGACGGGCCCGAGTGGGCCAGGGCGCGAGATGTCGATGTGCTTGACCGAGCCGGCAGCGGACGCAAGGCGTGCAGGATTGGTTGCGGCGATGGTCGCGGTCGCGACGAGGAGCAGGCTGAGGAGGAGTCGTACAACCGGTGTCGCGTTCGGCCGTCGGTTCACGAAGCCACCCACCACCCGGTGGTGTCGAAGATGGTGTGGCCTGCGGTGAGCGCGGTGAAGCACAGCCGTCCGGTGCTGGTGACCGCAGTGGTGATCGAGTTGGCGACGGTGCCGAATGGAGGCGCATTCACCGACGAGGTGGCCTCGTTGCCGGTGCAGGCGTTGGCGCTCAGGAAGCTTCCCGCAAATGGGCGCACGATGGTGAGCGTTCCGGTGACGGCTTCGGCGTTGGACGGAGCGACTCGGGTCTGCGCGGTTTGACCGGATCCGTGGATTGGGCCGAACCCACCGACGGAGGACCGTGTGTCGAGGACTCGTGTCGGCGCGACAGGGACGAACCGCAAACCGTCGCCGGACGCAAAGGTGCCGGTGATGTCGACGATCACATCGGTCGCCGTGCTGCGCGTGACACAGACGGTGTCCTCGTCGGACACGTTGACGATGGCGAACGCGGCAGCATTGACGCCGGCTCGATAGTTGACGTTGGCGACGCCGGCCGACTCGCCACATGGGGCGGCGCTCAGGAAGCCGGTGTCGCTCGTGCGCACCGCGGTGAGGTTGAGTGCGACCGCGGTAGAGCCTGCCGGCACCGAGACTTCGAGCACTGAGGTGCGATCGGAGACGGCGCGTGTGTCAACCAACCGTTCGGGCTGTGCCAGCGGAGTGAAGCCGAGTCCGTCGCTGTTGACGAACGCCCCCTGCAAGTCGATCACGATCTGCGCGTCGCCGCGACTGAAGACACAGACGTCGTCGTCGGTGCCGAGTGCGACGATCGTCGGCGCGCCGACGGCGGGACCAGTCGTGAAGTTCAGCGTCGAGCCCGACGGAGGCGCTCCGCACGGGCCGGCGGAGAAGAAGCCGGGAGCGGTCACCCCGGCAGCGCCGAGGTACAACGCGACGGCTGTTGCGTCATCGGGAACCGAGTCGCCGAAGTCCACGCGCAATGTTGCGCCGTCGGTGCGGCGGCCCGAGCCGTCGGTTCGGCTGTCGACGACACGTTCAGCCGGCAGCGCAACGAACGATCCGGCCGGTCCGCTGGCGCTGGGGAGCGCCACGTCAGCGCTGCGTTGGGTCCCTTGCGCCGCCGTGATCGTGAACAGGTCGGCCATACGTGCGGACCGCTTGCGGTAGCCCGTCGGCGAGAGATGGGTGCCG
>CALICC010000239.1 GCA_938049325.1 uncultured Ilumatobacter sp.
CTCGCCTACGACCTCGAGATGGACCCTGCCGAACTCCGGTTGAAGAACTTCATTCAACCCGAGCAGTTCCCCTACATGTCGAAGACCGGTTGGCTCTACGACTCGGGCGACTACGAGCCGGCGATGCGCAAGGCGATGGACATGGCCGGCTACGACGAGCTGCGCAAGGAGCAGGCCGAGAAACGCGAACGCGGCGAACTGATGGGGATCGGCATCTCGTTCTTCACCGAAGCTGTCGGCGCTGGGCCCCGCAAGGACATGGACATCCTCGGCTTGGGCATGGCCGATGGATGCGAACTGCGTGTGCATCCCACCGGTAAGGCGGTGGTTCGACTCTCGGTCAAAACGCAAGGCCAAGGCCACGAGACGACGTTCGCGCAGATCATCGCCGAGGAGATCGGCATTCCGCCCGAAGACATCGACGTCGTCCACGGCGACACCGACAACACGCCCTTCGGGCTCGGCACGTACGGCTCGCGTTCCACGCCGGTGTCGGGTGCGGCCGCCGCGCTCGTTGCTCGCAAGGTGCGCGACAAAGCGCAGATCATCGCGTCGGGCATGCTCGAAGCGTCGGTCGCCGACATCGAATACGAGGCTGGTTCGTTCCGCGTGAAGGGTGACCCCGAGAAGTCGGTGACCATCCAGGACATCGCGATGAAGGCGCACGGTGCGGGCGATCTGCCCGAGGGCCTCGAAGGCGGGCTCGAAGCACAGATCTGCTACAACCCCGAGAACCTGACCTACCCATTCGGGGCGTACATCTGTGTCGTCGACGTCGACCCCGGCACCGCCGAGGTCAAAGTGCGCCGCTTCGTCGCGATCGACGACTGTGGCACGCAGATCAATCCGATGATCATCGAAGGACAAGTGCACGGCGGCCTTGCCGACGGCGTTGGCATGGCACTGATGGAGATGATCTCGTTCGACGAGGAAGGCAACTGCCTCGCCGGTTCGCTCATGGACTATCTGATCCCGACGGCGATGGAGGTCCCCGATTGGGAAACGGGCCACACCGTCACGCCGTCGCCACACCACCCGATCGGCGCAAAAGGCATCGGGGAGTCAGCAACCGTTGGATCGCCGCCCGCCGTGGTGAACGCAGTCGTCGATGCGCTCAAGCCGTACGGCATTCGCCACGCCGATATGCCGCTGACCCCGAGCCGAGTGTGGGAGGCCATGCAGGGCAACCACACGCCTCCGATCTGATGCAGGGATCCGTCGCGACGCTCGCGGCCGAACTGATCGAACAACGCCGTCGCTTCGTGCAGGCCACGGTCGTGCGCGCCCAGTGTCCGACCTCCGCTCGGCCAGGGGACGCAGCGATCATCCTGCCCGACGGGACGATCGAAGGGTTCGTCGGTGGGCAATGTGCCGAGGAGTCAGTGCGCGCCACCGCGCTGGACGTGCTCGGGGAAGGCGGTTCGACGCTGCTGCGGATCCTGCCCGACGGCGTCGACTCGTTTCCGGAGGCGCCGGGATCGGTGACGGTGGTCAACCCGTGTCTGTCCGGGGGAGCGATCGAAGTCTTCCTCGAAGCGAAGCTTCCTGCCGCGCGGCTCCTGGTCGTGGGGTCGACCCCGATCTCCGATGCGCTGGTGCAGTTGGGGGCCCCGCTCGGATTCGCGATGGACGCAGGCGTCGATGGTGCTGCTGTTGCCGGAGCGACCGCGGTGCTGGTGGCGAGCCACGGTCGCAACGAAGAGGACACCATCCGTGCGGCGCTCGATGCGGGCGTCGGATTCATCGGCCTCGTCGCGAGCGAGAAGCGTGGTGCCGCGGTCATCGAGTCGCTGGGGTTGAACGAGGACGAGCGTGCTGTGGTGCACAGCCCAGTCGGAGTCGACATCGGCGCTCGCACTGCTGAGGAGATCGCGTTGTCGATTCTCGCTGACGTGGTGCGTGCGGTTCGTGTCGACGGACTCGAGCCGCCCAAGACCGATATCGAGCCGGTGCGCCCCGAGAGGGCGATCGATCCGGTGTGCGGTATGACCGTCACCATCGGCCCCGACACAGCACACCTTCACCACGACGCTGTGGACTACTGGTTCTGCAATCCAGGGTGCCGGAATCGCCACGCCGAAGAACTCGGAGTCGCGTAGACGATGTTCACCACAGGACTCGTCCTCGCCGCGGGACGGTCGAGCCGGCTGGGCCAACCGAAACAGCTGCTCGAGTACCGCGGGCGAACCTTGCTCGACAACACGCTCGACGTTGCTCGTTCCTGCGACTTCGGCGAGTTGATCGTCGCGCTCGGGGGAGCGGCCGACGAGGTGCGCGATCGCGTCGACCTGTCGGGGTGCACCGTTGCCGACAACGTGCACTACACCTCGGGTTGTTCGTCATCGATCGTCGCTGCTCTCGATCTCGTCGACGAGGAGTCGCATGGCATCGTGTTGCTCCTCGGCGACCAGCCCGAGGTCGCCGCCGCATCGGTCGGCGCACTCCTTGAGGCAGTGTCGAAACACGCAGCGCCGATCGCGGTGTGCAACTACGACGACGGGCGCGGCCATCCGTTCTGGTTCGGTCGAGCGACCTTCGACGCGCTGCGCGGCCTCCACGGTGACAAGGCCGTCTGGAAGCTGATCGAGTCGGGGGACTGGGCGGTGACCGAGGTGTCGATCGCCGGTGACGTTCCGCTCGATGTCGACACCTGGGACGACTACGAGCGCCTCAAAGCAGCCCACGCATGACCGCCTTCGCGAACATCGCCGACACACGAGAAGCCCTCGACGGCGCCGACTACTTGGTCGACGACGGCATGTCGATGGCGCTGTATCTCGCTGTCAAGCTCGGCCAACCGCTGCTCCTCGAAGGCGAGCCGGGTGTCGGGAAGACCACCGCGGCCAAAGCGCTCGCCTCCGCCTTGGGCACCGACCTGATTCGGTTGCAGTGTTACGAGGGGATCAGCGCATCCGAGGCGCTGTACGAGTGGGACTACCCGCGGCAGATGTTGGGCATTCGCCTCGCTGAGTCCGGCGACAACGAGCTCGCTGCCGCCGATCTGTTCACGGCGGACTTCCTTCTCGATCGGCCGCTGCTCAAGGCCGTCCGCCACTCGGGAGCGACGCCGCCCGTGTTGCTCATCGACGAGATCGACCGATCAGACGACGAGTTCGAAGCGCTGCTGCTCGAATTTCTCGCCGAGTCCGCGGTGACCGTTCCCGAGATCGGGACGTTCACGGCGTCGGTGCCCCCGATTGTCGTGCTCACCTCCAATCGGAGCCGCGAGCTCCACGACGCGCTCAAGCGGCGCTGCTACTACCACTGGATCGAATTCCCGAGTGTCGAACGGTCGGCCGAGATCGTGCGTCGGCGTGTCCCGAGCGCGAGCGCCGACCTGGTTCGGGCAGCGACCGCCTTCGTGTCGTCGGCGCGACGCGTCGATCTCGACAAGCCGCCCGGGCTCGCGGAGGCGATCGACTGGGTGACGGCCCTGCAAACGCTCGGCGTGACCCGACTCGACCACGCCGACGCGCGGGCGACGATCGGATCGATCGCGAAGACCCCGGACGACGTTGCGGCCGTCTCGGTCGCACTCGACGAACATCTGGCGTCGACGTGATCGCTCACCACGACCTGCTCCTGCTCGCGCAAGCGGGCGGCTATGCAGGCCTCTCAGGCTTCGCGACCCTCGGGGCGGAGCGCTGGTACTCCCTGACCTGCCGCACTCGCTCCACGTCGTCATCACAACACCCCAGATCCGGAGAAACATGATCCTCGACAACGACTTCCGCGTCAGCGTGCCGATCGAACGCGCCTGGCAGGTCCTCACCGATATCCCGCTGATCACCCCGTGCCTACCCGGAGCGGAATTGACCGGCCACGAGGACGATGAGTATCGCGGCAAGATCAAGATCAAGGTCGGGCCCGTGACCTCGCACTTCGCCGGTAAGGCGCTGCTGACCGTGCGCGACGAGGCGTCGCGTCACGTCGAGATCCAAGCTGACGGTCGAGACGTCAAGGGGTCGGGCAACGCTTCGGCCACGATTATCGCCGACATGGTCGAGGACGGCGATGGCACGAAGGTCACGATCCACACCGATCTGAAGATCTCGGGGAAGGTCGCTCAATTCGGCAAGGGGATGATCGAGGAGGTGTCGAGCAAGCTCATCGGTCAGTTCGTCGACTGCATCGAACAACGCTTGCTCGGTGACGGAGTCATCGACGAAGTCGCGGCCAGCAGCGCGGCCGCCGGTGACGCTGCCGCGAAGTCTGCCGAATCGTCCATGCCCCCTCCAGAGCCCGTCGAAGCACTCGACCTGATGGAACTCGCAGGCGCGTCGGTCTACAAGCGCCTCGCTCCGGTCGGCGCGGCAGCAGCGATCCTGCTGATGATGGTGTTGCTGTTCCGTCGTCGCTCCTAGGTCTCAGCGATGACATCCACCCGGACCGACGTCATGTTCGTCGGGGTCGACCGCGCCATCTTCGCCGCCTCGTTTGCCGCGCAACTGCGACGTTCGAAGATCCCCGTCGCCTTCACCGCGACCGAGCGATTCGCCCAGTCACTCGATGCGGTCGACGCACCGGACACTCGCGATCTCTACTGGATCGCGCGACTCAGCTTCATCTGCGATCATCGCCACCTCGATCGCTTCGATGCTGTATTCGCCGCTTCGTTCGACACCGAAGTCGGTCGCCTCCCAGGCGAGCAACGTGGCCAACAGCCGGCGCCGGTGCACCCCGAGACAGACGAGGTCCTCAACCCGATGAGGCGAACCTCCGACCAGGAGAGCGAGGCCGCACAATCGTTGCCGTGGGCCACGTTGCCATCGGCGACGTTCGACGCCGACGACGAACTTGGGGACGACGGCGAGACAGCGATTCCAGAGCTGCAGCCGTCGGCGGCAACTGACGAACTCGACCGACCGTTCGACCTGCTCGACGAAGCCGAACTCACTCGGGTCGGTGACCTGCTCGAGTCGTCGATGATCGAGTGGCCCGAGCGTCGATCGCGGCGTCGGTTGCTCAGTACGTCCGGCGGACGAGTGGCGATGCGACAAACGTTGCACGGCGCAATGCGAACCGGTGGCGACATCGTGAAGTTCGTGCAGACCGCACCACGGTCGGTTCCTCGACGCGTCGTGGCCGTCGTCGACGTGAGCGGATCGATGGAGTCCTACGCCCGTGCCTACTTCCACCTCGCCAGGCCGCTCGCACTGCGTCGCGACGCTGAGGTCTTCGCGTTCTCGACCGACCTGACGCGCGTCACGTCCTCGGTGCGGTTGCGTACACCGGCGGAGGCCATCGACAGTCTTGGCGAGTCGGTCGGCGATCGCTTCTCGGGCACACGCCTTGCTTCCAGTCTCGCCAAGCTGCTGCGCCATCGCACGTGGAGCACGCTCGTCCGCGGCGCCACCGTCGTGGTCTTCTCCGACGGCTGGGACAGCGACGACCCCGACGAACTCGGTCGGCAGATGCGACGGCTCGCGCTGCGCGCTCACCGGGTGGTCTGGGTCAACCCGCGGGCCGCGGCCGATGGCTTCGAACCGCTGGCCGGAGGGATGGCCGCCGCGCTCCCACATTGCGACGCGTTTCTTGCTGGCAACACCGCCCGGTCGCTCGACAGTGTCGTCGCGGCGATGAGCGACGCCTGACCGCCCGGCGCTACTCAGCCGCTGCGTCGAGCATGTTCTGGACGTCGTCGATGTCGGCCTGACTCACCTCGCGATCGTTGGCGTCTGCGATGTCGTCGAGCAAGCCGATCGCCGTTGCCAGCGCTGTACGAGCACTCGATGTGTCGCCCGCAACGACCGCGGCACGAGCGACTGCCTCATGGGCCGCGACGATGTCGAAGCTACCGAACCCGCCCGCTTCGGTCAGGCGAAGGCAGTTCGCCGCGTGGTGAGTGGCCAGATCCGCGTGCCCGGCCGCAGAGCACACTCGTGCCAGCATCCACTGAGCACGCGCGAGATTCAGCGGCGTACCCGCGATGCGCCAGTGGTACGCCGATGCGTGTGCGAGTTCGAGCATTCGGTCAACGTCGTCGGGCGTACGGTCGGCCTTGTCGAGAACGTCCCACGTCGCGTTGAACGTTTCCTTGGCGAGTGCCTCATGAACTTCGATGTCGCTCATGGCGATTGTTCTAGTCGACGGCGAACGGCGTCCGCGCCGACGCTCGTCAACACGATCGCGCCGTCGATCGTCCGGAACTACGACATCCTCGATCCGGCAGACCTCGATGTCGAGGTGCGATAGGTGGTGCGTGGTGTGCCGATGTCGGGTTGGTTGGGTGCCCCATTCCGCTTCGACCTGCGGATCGACAACCCGGGTTTCGACAACCTGCGAGACGGCGTGCACGATCTGACGATCGAGGCGCGCGGTGCCGATCGCATGATCGTCAAGCCGTTGCCGGCGTTCGTGCACATCAGTCGTGACACGGCGGCCGGGGAACCGTACGGCTACACCGCTTCGAGGTCACCTCAGCACAGGCGAATCAAGGGCAGCGGCGAGCCAGTGATCCGGTCGAAACCAGCGACTACTGGCTCGGCCGCAGAGTGTTTGCCCGAGGTGCGCCGTACGACGCCGACGTGGCATCTCGGTCGCTCGCGCTGCGCGCAGGTGGGGGCTCGTCAGCTTCTCGAACCCGACGAACGCCGAGTTCGGTTCCGGAATCTTCGCCCGCGCCGCACTGTTCGTCATCGTCGACGACGACTGACGCGCAGGTAGGACGCTTTAGCTCGGTGTCTGGATCCAGGCGGTCACATCAGTGCCGACGGTGTGTCCGTCGCTCGGGCCCGACGTGAGGAGGATGGTTCCGTTCGGGAGCTCGACTGGTTCGTCGCCGAAGTTGGTCACGTTGGTGATGCCGCCGCGCTCGAACGCGATGACGTCGTCGCCCATATCGATCCACGCGAACGTCGAGCCTGCGCTGAGATGCGCACGGCGCAACGCAAGGGCAGACCGATACAACTCGAGTGTCGACCCGGCGACTCCCGTTTGTGCCTCGACCGAGAAGTCGGCGAAGTCGCTGGGTTGAGGAAGCCATGGTGCGGCTTCGCCGAAGCCGAACGCGGGCCCCGAACGTGTCCACGGGATCGGGACGCGACAGCCGTCGCGCCCCTTGATCTTGTGGCCGGTGCGCTCCCAGATCGGATCGTCGAGCACCTCAGGTGGCAGGTCGGTCACCTCGCGCAGACCCAACTCTTCACCCTGATACAGGTACACCGACCCGGGGAGCGCAAGCATCAGCATCGCGGCGGCGCGAGCTCGGTTGAGACCGACGTGCTGGTCGAGGTCATCGTCGACCACCGAGGCGTTGATGCCCGTCGGCTGATTTTCGGGTGCGAGCGCGAAACGGGTGGCGTGGCGAATGACGTCATGATTCGACAGCACCCACGTGGGCATCGCTGCGTTGGAGTCGATGAGCTGAATGGCGCGTTCGATCAACGGCCGACGCGCAGCTGCGGTCCACGGGGCGGTCAGGAAATCGAAATCGAACGACTGGTGATACTGGTCTGACTTGAGGTACATCGGAAGTCGCTCAGGGCTCACCCACGCTTCGGCGACCATCACCTTGCCGGCGTACGAGTCCGCCACCGAGCGCCATTCGCGGATGATCTCGTGCACCTCGTCGCGGTCCCAGTACGGATGCGACCCGTCTTGCTCGATACCGAACGCCGGGACACCGGCCGCCAGATCGGGCAGCGACGGATCCTTCGACAGTCCGTGCGCAACGTCGACGCGGAAACCGTCGATGCCGCGGTCGAACCAGAACCGGAAGATGTCGAGGAAGTCGGCGCGGACTTCTGGGTGGTCCCAGTTGAGATCGGGTTGCGACACGTCGAAAAGGTGGAGATACCAATCGCCGTCATCGATACGCGTCCAGGCCGGTCCGCCGAACACCGACTGCCAGTTGTTGGGCGGTTCGGTGCCGTCGGGACCGCGGCCCGATCGGAAGTAGTAGCGATCCCGCGATGCGTCGCCCGGTGCCGCGCTGATCGCCTCGCGGAACCACGCATGCTCGCTGGATGTGTGGTTCGGCACGAGGTCGGCGAGCACCTTGAGTCCAAGATCGTGCGCGTCGGAGATCAACGCCTCCGCGCCGGCGAGGTCGCCGTATCGACGGTCGATGGCGCGGTAGTTGGCAACGTCGTAGCCGCCGTCGTTCAGCGGCGACTCGTACCACGGGTTGATCCACAGCGCATCGACGCCGAGATCGCGCAGGTAGCCGAGGCGGGACCGCAAGCCGGCCAGGTCGCCGGTGCCGTCGCCGTCACCATCGGCGAACGACCGGATGTACACCTGGTAGGTGACCGCCTGTCGCCACCACAGGTCGTCATGCTCGATTGCTTCGGTCATCTGCTCTCCACTGCCTGGGCCCGCCGGCTCACACTAGAGCGGCGGGTCGGTCACGTGCCGTTCGGTGCAGCGCTCGGTTGCAGCCGCTTCGGTCGAGCTCGCCACACAGCGACGTTCTGGCTCTCGAGTCGCTCTCCGCTGGTCAAGCGATACGGCTGACACGTTCGAGTGAGAAGATCACGTCCACACCGTCGACGCCGCAATCGACCACTCTCGCGCCAGCGTCTTGGGCGATGTGCACGAGCGCGGCGCATCGTTGGCTGCAGTGCATGATCACCCGCTGGTGTCCGAAAGCTGCGGCGCGATGCACCGCCTCGGACAGCATTCGCCGTCCGATTCCCTTGCCGCGCCACTCTGGGACTACAGCGAGCACGGTGCCGCCGACGGGATCGATGCGCACCATGGCGATGATCCGACCCGACTCCATCATGCCGATACGAATTCCCTTGGCATCGACCAGCTGAGCACGCGTGGCCGCACCGAGTTTCGGTGGAGCCGAGCCGAAAAGGCGCGGCTCGCGTCGCAACTCCTCGGCGAACGCTTCGACCGCCCGTTGAGCGCTCGGGTGAGCGAGGGCAACGAGGAAGGGGGCGGTGGCTGTGGGCGTCGACGCTTGAGTGTCTTGCATGTGGTTCATCGTTGCGACGCGACATCATCGCCGTGTTTCCGACGCGTGAGCAGTGCGTGTAGCAGCGCTCGCGTCGACGTTGCGAGCGGATGCAGCGAGGACCGGAGCGCTGTGCAGTTGTTCATTGGTGCGAAACACTGCGATCACATCGGACTCGTAACTTCGACACATGGAGGTCGAGCACGCGACCGGATCGGTCGATCCATTCATCGGGACCGATGTCGCCGATCTCGCGCAACCATCTGCACTCGCAGCAAGTTGGTGGTGGCCGAAACCTCCCGTCGGGAACACGCACCCGGGGGCCACATTTCCGTTCGGCATGGTGTCGGCGTGCGCTCACTCGGGCGCGTACCCAACCGGCTACGGCTGCTTCGAACGGTCGGTCGAAGGGATTCCGCGCCGCCGACACGATGACCTGGTTGCTTCCGGATTCACGCACTTCCAGCAATCGGGCACCGGGGCGATCCGCAAGTACTACAACTACCTGCGCGTCACTCCGATGCTCGAACCGCTCGATGCGCTCGGCGCAACCTGGACGATCACGTCCGAAGTTGCCGAGCCTGGCTACTACTGCGCTGTGCTCGACAACGGCATCCGGTGCGAGCTGACCGTGGGCCCGAGGAGCGTCGTGCATCGCTACACGTTCCCCCGCAACCCCGACGCTCGGGTGGTCGTCGACTGTTCTCACGGTGGTCTCGGCATCGATCACGGAGCGACCGTGCCGTTGCGGGCCACCGTCAACTCCATCGCTCCTGGAGTGGCGAACGGGGAAGTCGTGATGGAAGGCGTGCCCGTGGGCTTCCACGTCGAATGCGACGCCCCCGACTGGACACAAGCGGTGTGGTACGACCGCCGCCGAATGCACGGCGGGACACGTTTGCAGTTCGACTCCATCCGGCCGACCACCCTGCGTCCTTTCGGTCTGATGCTCGCTGGGCCGAGCGAACCCGACCGTGCGATCGAGATCAGTATCGGGTTCTCGTTGCGTGGGCCAGAGCAGGCTCGCGACAATCTGTACGTCGATCGTGCGTCGGCGCGCACTCCCGTGTCGTCGGCTGGACAATCGACTTCGTCGCCGGATCAGGCGACCTTCGACGAGCAACGAACGAGCACACGCTCGGCCTGGTGCGAACACCTGTCGACGATCCGGGTCGAAACGGACTCGGCCGAACGCCGCACCGTGTTCGACACGGCGCTGTACCACTCGATGATCAAGCCGTGTCTGGCGCCGAACGAGAGCCCGTTCTGGCCGGGAGCGGAACCGTTTGCGTTCGACATCTGCACGATGTGGGACATCTACCGGACGCAGCTTCCGCTCATGACGACGCTGTTTCCGGCACGTGCCGCGGAGCTCGCGAACGCGCTGCTCCACGTCGCCGAGGAAGAAGGGAACCTGCCCATTGGCTACCGGATGGCGAAGGGAACCGACCGGTTCTCGCGCCAAGGCAGTGCACTGGCGCACACCTTCCTGGCCGATCTGTGCGCACTCGACATACCCGGGATCGATTGGGAATGGGCCCTGTGCCACATGGACTCCGATCTCCGTCGTCAATACGGCGAGGAGTTCCTCGAGCTCGGCGTCACCCACCCGATCACTCATTCACTCGACCTCGCGTTCGGTTATCACTGCACCGCGCTCGTTGCCCGCTCGGTCGGCGACGTCGCACTCGCCGAGCAGTTCGATTCGCTCGCCACACGGTGGGAGAACGCCTACGACCCTGCGACCGGGCTGCTGATCGACTCGACGTTCTACGAGGGAGGCAAGTGGAACTACTCGTTCCGACTCAGCCACGACATGGCAGGCCGAATCGACCTGGCCGGAGGCGAGACCGCCTACCTCGGGCTCCTCGATCGGTTTTTCGGTTTTGGTGAGGCACCCGTCAAGCAACTCGGCGAAGCGCCCGACACCGACGAAGTCGCGGCGGGGTACGCGTTGAACCGTTTCGAAGGTCTGAACAACGAGCCCGACATGGAAGCGCCGTGGTCGTATCACTACCTCGGCCGCCCCGATCGCACCGCCGACATCGTGCACGCCGCGGTGATGAACCAGTTCGCGACGGGTCGCGGCGGCCTGCCCGGCAACGACGACTCCGGCGGCCTC
>CALICC010000240.1 GCA_938049325.1 uncultured Ilumatobacter sp.
GTTCGCCACGACCCGACGAGAAGGATCGCCTCGCCGACGAACGGCACGAAGATCGGACCGATGAGAAAGACCGCCATGAATTGGGAGACCACACGGGCCATGCGGTCGCCTTCGTACAAGTCGCGTGCGATCGCGAAACGCAGAACGGCCGGCGCCGATGCACCGAGCCCCCAAACGAATCGAGCAATCAGCAACACGGCGAGCGTGGGTGACAGTGCGCTGGCGATTGCACCCAATCCGTACAGGACAAGGCCCGCAGCCAGAACGCTGCGCCGACCGAAACGGTCAGCGAGCACCCCGCAGAACAGCTGCCCGACGGCCATCCCAGCGAAGTATGCAGTCCCGGTCACCGCGGGGCTGATCGACCGGGCTTCCAGATCGAAGTCGTCCGTCAACTGCTCGAACGCCGGAAGCGCTGCATCGATCCCGAAGGCCATCAAGATGCCGACGAACGCAAGGAAAGCGATGACGCTGGCATCGCTGCGCCGTCCGGCCGCAGGAATCACCGGCGCACCATAGCCACCGCCATCGTCCCATCCACGCCAGGCGTGCAACGGACTGATCGTGGATTCACGCCAGGCGCGAAACGGACAGGTCGTGGATTCACGCCAGGCGTGAAACGGACAAAACGTGGATTCACGCCAGGCGTGGATGGGACGACGTGAGTGGGAGGTGGCGAGTGGGGAAGGGGTACGGTCCAGGGATGGACGCCGCTGACATCGCACTGCTCGAGACCGCGCCACTCGTCGACATCGACGCACTCCCCGACCTGCTCGGCTGGACACTCAAGCCCGAAGGACTGTGCCGCGATGACACATGCGTCATCGTGCCCAACCGCTCCAGCATCGAACGTGACGGCAAGGTCGACCTCGCGGCGGTCGCCGGACTGCTCGACCGGCCCGTCGTCGTCGACGAGACCGCCCAACTCGTTGCCATCGGGGCCTCCCGAGAACAGCGTCGATCCGCCGTCAACGACCTCCGCGCACCCGACTTTCAACTGCCCGACCTCGATGGCACCTGGCACGCTCTCTCAGACCACCGCTCGAAGAAGCGGCTACTGGTCGCGTTCTCCAGTTGGTGAGGTTGCATCTTCGATCTGCCAGGTTGGCAGGCGCTCCAAGAAGAACTGGCCGAGCACGACTTTCAGGTCATCGCCGTCGCCATCGACGAAGACGTCGCCAAGATCCGTGAGTTCATGGACGGCATCACCTACCCGGTCCTGCTCGACAAGGATCATGTCGTGACCGAGCTCTACGCGATCTCCAACGTCCCCACCGTCATCCTCATCGACGGCGACGACACGATCGTTCAACCGAACTGGAACGCGTACGCAACCGACACGTTCAAGGAATTCACCGGCATCGAATCGTCGAACCAGCTCGACGCAATCCGTCGATGGGTCATCGACGGTGACGTCATGATGGACGCCGAAGCTGCTCGTACTGCAGTCGGCGATCTCTCAGCCGACGAGGAGGCAGCTCGACTCCACTTCCGACTCGCGAATCATCTTCGTACGAACGGTGACGAGGTTGGGTCCGAACGGCATTTCGATAGGGCGTGCGGCCTCGCTCCTCACGACTGGACCATTCGCCGTGCGTCGATGCCATTGCGCGGCGGCGACCCGTTCGGCGCCGAATTCTTCGAGCTGTACGAAGAGTTCAACGCCGCAGGCCGGCCGTATCACGGCGTCATCACCGAACGCCCCTAACCGCGGCCCGGTACCCCGGCCGCTACCGTTTGGTGATGGCCGACGTTTTTCATCTCGGAATCACCCAGGCACAGCTCGGCGGCGCCGAGCTGGCACTCATTCCTGGCGACCCCGACCGTGTGGGTCGCATCGCTGAACGATTGGACGATGTCGAGCCGCTCGCCGCCACGCGTGAATTCACCTCTGTGCGTGGCTCACTCGACGGTCATCCGATCGTCGTCTGTTCCACCGGCATCGGCGGACCGTCCACGTCAATCGCCGTCGAAGAGCTCGCTCAGCTCGGCGTGCGCACCTTCCTCCGTATCGGAACGACCGGCGCCATTCAGCCGGGCATCGCTCCAGGTGACGTCATCGTGTCAACCGGAGCGGTTCGCCTCGACGGCGCCAGCCATCACTTCGCACCGCCCGAGTTCCCCGCGGTGGCGAACTTCGAGTGCACTTCCGCGCTCGTCGATGCGGCGCGCGACGCGGGCATCGAGCCTTACGTCGGGATCACGGCATCGTCCGACACCTTCTACCCCGGACAGGAACGCTACGACACCGTCTCGGGCCACGTGACCCGGCACTTTCGCGGTTCGATGAGTGAATGGCGATCGCTGGGCGTTCTCAACTACGAGATGGAATCGGCCACGCTGTTCACGATGTGTGCCGTGAACGGCTGGCGCGCTGGTTGTCTTGCGGGAGTGCTCGTCAACCGCAACGAGGAAGAGATCCCGGACGAGTCAGCTGCTGCAGCGGTCGAGGAAACGTCCGTTCGCCTCGGCGTCGACGCGGCACGCCGTCTGCTCGCGTCGTGATGGTTAGCAGGAAACGGTGTGGTCGGCCGCGTCGGTCGAACTGATCCGACGAACGTAAGCGTCATCTGGACCCGCTGCGGCTGCTGCACACGCTTCGTCCTGTGACGCAAAGGGACCGAACACGACGCCGTAGATGTCGCTGCCATCGGTGAACGTCTGACGGAGCGACGGGCACGACTTCGTCCACAGATAGTTCGTGCCCGGGAATTGGGCCAGCAGCTCGGTGATCGCGTCGGCGTACGGGAGATCACCGACCGCCGATCCGACGAAGGTGATGTAGCGCCCATCGCACGGCTCGTCGAGAATCGGTTGTGCCAGTCCGAGGTCACCCGCCCCGCGTGCTGGGACGACGGTCGTCGTTGGCTGAGCGGTGATGTCGATGACAACTTCCGTGGTGTCCGGATCCGTGTCGCGGGACTCAGGCTCGATCGGAAGAGTCTCGGGCGCCAACGTGGCGGCAGAGCCATCGACCGAATTGGTCGAGTCGGTCTCGAGCTCGCTCGTCACGACGATCACCTCGCCGCCCGACTCGGACCCACTCGCTCCGGCATCGTCGCCCGTGCCGTTCGATCGAACGATGAGCGCTCCGGCGAGCACGCCGACGAGCACCAGAAACATCGCGACCGCGGCCACCCACCGGCTCCTCGACGAAGATCGCGAAGGCTCCGACAACGGGCGGTCGGCGGCAGTGGAGAGCATCGCGCTCGTCGAAGCCTCGCGTCGGGCCGAGCCAGCCTCGTGCGGCACCGCCGCCGTGGGCGCCCATGGCGAGGTGGATGCTTCGGGATCCACCGATGGCGGCAGCACGCCGCGGGGAAGACGCTCGTCGTCGTTCACCAGCGCTGCCAGATCGTTCACCGGAGCGATCGACGCTCCGCAGTGCTCACAGAATCCGGCGTCGCGCCGGTTTGGTTCCCCGCACCGTTCGCACGCCCGACCTCCGCTCATTCGGCTGCGATCAGCTCGCCGTCGGGGTGATCGTGTAGTCGGTCGAGTCGTCGCCGCTGCGGTTGGACAACACGAGTTCGTACGTCCCCGGCGTGAATTCGTAGGTATCGCCCTCGACCCAGATCGCGAAGTCGTCGAGGATCCGCCAGTTGATGTCCACCCCATCGACCTCGATGGTTACGGTTTCCGACGTCGTGACCTCGAGTTCGAAGATGCGTGAGTCACCGGGACCGAGTTCGCCGGACAGCACCGTCGGGAACGGGACGGACTGACGCGCGGCCTCACGAATCCGCAGTGTCGTTTCGCCGTCGCCCGACGGTACGCAACCGCCAAAGCCGTCACAGTCCTCGAAGTCGAACTCGGAGTAGGTGACCACGCGGGCGACGCCGTCTTCGTCGGCGACGAACGAGGAACCGAAACGCTGCTCGAGACCAGAACCGTCGTTGACCCAGAGATCGAACTCCGCGCCGTCGCTCGCCGTGACGTTGTAGGACTCGCCTTCCTCGATATCGAACTCGTTGACGACATACAGCTGACCGTCGAATTCGATGTCGATGTCGCTACCGGCCGACACCATCGTCGGCGTGTCGAACTGCTGCGCATCGAGCCCGAACAGCAGCCGCTGGCGATCCTCGACGACCCCGATGAACCGGCTCATCACATCGGTGATGGTGGGCACGAAGCGGACCCGTCGGCTGCCGTCTTCGACCACGGTGTCGAGCCAGAGCGTCGTGTCGATGTCGCGTTCGTTGTCGACCTCGAACTGATCGAGCAGGCACTCGGTTTCGGGCGAACGGCCTTCGTCACGAACGGTCGCACAATCGTCTTCGATCGTGATGCTGCCCGAGGAGAATTGGTCGAACACCTCGAGCTCGAGCTCGGTCAGCTGCACTCGCCCGTTCCCGATGTCTTCGGTCTCGACGGCGAGTTCGTACTGCACGCCGTTGGTGTCGATCTCGGAGAACCCTTCGTCGATCGCGTCGCGGAACACCACGGCAACGCGGCCCTCACCACCACCGAGAATGGCAGCGAGATCGTCGGCGTCGGGATCGTTGATGACGTCGACGAGCGCTTCGATGGCTTCTTCCGAACTGTCCGCACCCGGATCTCGTTCTTCGCCGATGCGGTCGTAGTCGCCGCGTGGCAGATCGTTGTTCTCAACGATGTAGTGACCGCCCGTGAGCATCGGGCTGGCGTACCACTTGCCGTCGAGCTTGACCACGACCATGTCGACCTCGTCACTCCCGTTCGGAAGCGCGCCTTCGAGGTCTCGGCTGGTGAAGCTGAATTCGTCGTCGGTCATCGAGTTCTGTGCGCGCAACTCACCCGACAGTTCGAACGAGACGATGGCGGCATTGTCGCCTTCCATCGAGACATCGATGCGATCGGCCTCGAGGTCGATCTCGATCTCGGTGTCTTCGGTCTGCTGGTCGATGACTTCGTCGACCCCGAGGTCGTTGAGATAGTCGGTGGCCTCCTCGACGACGTCGTCGAGTCCATCGAGTTCGTCGGGGGCCATGAGGCTGACCACCGCGAGCGGGTCTTGAGCGTTGATCGCCGCGACCATCTCCTCGACGACGTCTTCGGGAGAGGACGCGCCGCCGGCGAGTCCGCTGCCACCCGTGACGAAGCGCAGCGCGACGAAGCCGATCGCGAGAATGCCGACGACGCCGAGTCCCATGGCGACGAGGCGGCCGGCGCCACCACCAGAAGAAGCCGGAGCCTCGACGATCTGTGCGTCGGCCGGCGACGGCGTGACCTGCCCGGTCGACGGGTCGACATACGGAGGTTGCCCAGCAGGGGGCCCGGCCGCAGGCGGACCATCGGGCTGCCACTCGGGCGGAGCGGGCTGCGCAGGTGGAGCGGGCTGCTGAGCCGGCGATGGCTGCCAGACCGAGGCGGGCTCGGGTGCCGACGGCGGCGACGTCGTGCCGCCGGAGTCGGGTAGTGCGATGTTGTCAGGCGCCGCGACGACAGCGGAACCGCAGCTCAAGCAGAACCGTGCATCGGCACTCAGTTCCTGATTGCACTGTGAACAATGATTCGACATGGTTGGGTTCCTCAACGTCGTGTGGAGATCTGAATGGCGCTGAGCACCGTGGCGAGCAGGAAGGCGATACTGCCAATCGTAGGCGCTGCTCCCCAATTGTCGATGGGGAGAACGACCCATCCGAGCAGGATGAACGAGGCCAGCCCGAGCAGACACAGTCCGGCTCGAACCAACACCACGACACGATTGCGAACTGCTGCTGTGGCGATCAACGCGCCGCCAGCCCCCACGATCGAGTAGACGATCACCGCCACCCAGATGCCCCACGACGGCGAGATCACGCCGGTTCGCAGGTTGTCGGCGAGTTCAAGCCCACCGAGGCGCGCTCCCGGGCCCTTCTGTACCCAACGTGCGGCCGCGGTCGACAAGAGCAACACCCCAGCGAGGATCCAGCCAACAGGCACGGCGATGCGGCCGCCCCAACGTTTCGCGGTGTCAGTCGTAGAGCGTGACATCACCGCGGTCGTCCAGCTCGAGCAGCACGCCGTCGCCAATCGCGAAGAGGCCGCTGCTGGACTCGTCCCAGAATTCGTCTCCGGTCACCCAGTCGAAGGCCCGGAGCGTGGTTTCGTTGGGTGGACTGTCGAATTCGGTGCGCACGAAGACCGCTGCGTTCGATGTCGGTCGCACGAACTCCTCATCTCCGAGGACGTCGTCGACGGTGAATCTCCGGTCGCCAGTATCGGCATCGACGACATCGATGTCGTCGGACCCATCGTCGCCGATCAAGACGACGGCACCGCCGTCGACGCGGTACGTCCCTGCCATGCGGCCTCGCTCCGACCAGCGCTCGTCAGCGCGACCGTCCACCGGATCGACCGACAAGACTTCATCATCGGTCTCGATGATGACGTTGCCGTCACCGATGACCGAGATCGTTCTGATGTCGGAGACTCCGAGGCGACTTTCGCGAACGACATCACCGTCGCCGTTCAGAAACTGCAGTTCGTCCTCGAGGGCGACGATCAGGTTCGTGCCGTCGAACGTCCCAGCTGACACATCCGACTCGACCTCGACCGGACCGAACACGCTCACGAGATCCGCATCGAAGACCTCGACCTCATCTGGTCGACCCGATTCGAGCGCGAAGAGGTAGTTGTCGACGCGGGCAACGAAGTCGGCGCGCACGCGCTCGAGGCTGTCACCGCTGGCGGGGTCGATGAGATCGACCTCTTCGTCGGTGGAGACCTGCAGCCTCCCATCGATGACCGCAGCGGTGCCGTCGGCGAACGACTCGGCCCAGAGTTCGTCGCCACTCGAAACGTCGAGCCCAACCAACTCGCACTCGCGCCCGCACACCTCGATGACGACCGCATCGTCGAACTCGCCCAACAC
>CALICC010000241.1 GCA_938049325.1 uncultured Ilumatobacter sp.
GCTGGGAGGTTGACGACGGGATCGGCGTGACGTTCGAACCGCCACGCGAGGGCTACGACTTCGATACCGAGATGAAGGTCAACGGAGCCTGTCAGGGCTTCTGTGAGCCGACGGACTGGGCGAGCGTGATCGACGACAGCCTGCGCGAGGGCAACTGGTTCGTCAACGACGCGGAGACCGAAATCGTCGTCGACTCGATGTTGGGTGATGGCGCCCGTGTCGTGGTGGCGCACCGATCAGACGGCGTGCAGGGATCCGTCTTCGTCAACGTGTTCCGCTGGGACGACGAGGCGAGCCACTTCTTCCGGTGCAATGCCGACCTCGGCGAACGTGACGCAGAACTGGAAGCAGCGTTCGTCGCTGCCTGCGAAGCGTCGATTCCGCTCTGGCTCTAGGCGCCGATCGCCGATCAGACGGCGATGATGTTGATGGTGATCGGATCGCCGGGGCCATCGAAGGAGATCACCCGCACGGTGGTCGTTGCAACGGTCAGGGGGCGCAGCGTGATGATCACGGCGCCGCCATCCTCAGGGAACGGGTCGCCGTCCTCGCCGTCTTCGATGTCGTCGACGTCGACGAACTCGACGATGCGATCGTCGGGGTCGACGTCGAGGTCCCACTCGGTCGGGCCCGGAATCACGATGGTGAGCAGCGACGTGACCGGCAGGACCACGTCACCGGTCGCACCCGAACGCACGCGCACCTCGGTGGTTGCCTCGTCCTCGCCGTCGACGTTGGCGATTCCTGTGCCGACGATGAAGTCGTCGGTGGTGATTCCCGTGTTGTTGATCGTGGTGACCGGGCTTGTGTCGCCCGCAACGGTTGTGGTGGCCGACGTCGGTTGGCCCGCGGTCGTGGTCGGACTCGTCCCCGGTGCAGTCGGCGTCGTGCCGTCGTCGGCCAGCGTGGTGGGAGTCTCGGTGGCGCCGGGTGCCGTGGTCGGCGCTGCAGTCGAATCGCCCGCTGCGATGGTGGTCGAGCCGGCCGGGTCGGTGGCCGGAGTGCTGGCCTCGCCGGACGAGCTGATCGTGTCTTCGGTGAACAGGGGGGAGGTGTCGGCGGTGGCTTCCGCGGTGGTGGTTGTGGACGCGTCGTCAGGCTCGTCGTCTCCGCCGCATCCGGTCGCGAACGCCACGATCGCGACAAGAGTCGTTGCAGAGAGCGAAGAGCGACGCATCGATAGATCTTCTCAGGTCCAGTGTGGCGGATGGTGTCAGTCTGATCGGGGTCCGCCGCGGTCGCCCGGCCAACGGGACCCACCGATCGTGTCGGCGTATGGCCAGAACGCGATCGGGTCGAGCGGGCCGGCGAGCGTGATGTCGCGAGCCTTGTGCTGCGCGGTGATGAGGCTGGCGCTCAGTTGCTCGCGCATCGGGAGGAGCTCGGCAATCGGGTCCCACGGGCTGTGACCGAGCAAGATGTCGCCGTCGAGTGTCTCTTCGCGCAGCACTTGCATCACGCTGCGGACGCGTACGACGTGAGGCGGGAAGTCATACTCCTTCTCGACGCCGCCGACGGCCCGTGACGACTTGATCCACCACTCGTTGTCTTCGACGTCTTCTCCGGACAGTTCAGCCAGGCCGGTACTCGTTCCACTGAACTCGAGGAATGTGTAGCCCTGATGTGTGCAGCGAGCGTGCACGCCCTCGCCCATGCGGAAGTAGTTGATCGAGCACGGGAACTTGGGTTGGCCGTTGAGTTCTTGGCTGATGAAGATCGCTGCTTCCTGGTCGATACCCATGCCGAGCGAGAACATGCCCGACATGCCGTCGAAGTCGGCCTCGACCTTCGTGCTGACACCGAACTCGGGCTCGCCGAGCACGGGGTAGCAATAGACCTGCACGTAGACGTGCGGATTCGCGCCCGGCGTGATGCCCGGCGGCAGCAGGTTGGCGATCTTGTCGGGGTCGGTTCGGTAGGAAAGCCGCAGTAGCGGCCATCCCACGACCTCACCGGGGCGAGTCATCGGGTCGATTGGTTCGGTCATGGCGTGTCCTGTCTGTGTTCGGTCGAGTTGGGCGGGCGACGTGATGCGGTCAGGGTCCGGGGATGTAGCTGTCGACGACCGCCCGCACCGTTCGTTCGAACAGCGGCGGGAGGTCGAGCTGACGGGTCAGCGAATCGATGGTCGCCGGGTCGATGAGCGGATCGTCGACCTCGGCCCAGAGCGTTGCGCTTGTCCAGGGCTCGGGAACGAGGTCAGGGGGTCGCAGAGCGATCACGAGAAACCCGCCGACGCTGATGAGGATGGCGCGCATGGCATCGCGGGCCTCATCGCCTTTGAGGCCTGCTGCGGTGATCTCTCGAGCGAGAGCTCGTTCGAGAGGAAGTTCGAGTAGGGAGGTGGCGCCGACTTCGTACGCGAGTGTGGTGACGTGGGGGTGGGTGAGCGCGGCGGCCCACACATGACGTGCCGCGCTCATCACGCGTTCGCGCCCGTTCGTGCCGGTGACCGTGGCCTCGGCTTGGCGCTCGGCGAGGCGCTCGACGAGGGCGATGATCACCTCGTGGCGGCCGCCGACGTGCCAGTAGATCGAGTTCGGTGCGACGCCCAACTCGGCCGCGAGCTTGCGCATGGTGAGCGATTCGCCGCCGCCCGCCTCGACCAGTTGCAGCGCCGTGTCGATCACCTCGTTGCGGTCGAGCTCGCCGCGGCGGCTCGGGTTCGGTTCGCTGTGTGGCGGCATGTGGCTCCGGGTTGCACCCTGGCACGGTTTCTGTAACAGTGTTCAAGAGCAGTATGACAGCAGTCACATAGGACTTCAAGGAGAACTCTCATGGCCAACCCTGCCAACCCGCTCGAGGGCGTCGACACGTCAAACGCGCCGTACGTCATCGTGTCGTCCGATACGCATGCCGGGCTTCCGGTCGACGGCTACCGCGACTACCTCGAATCGAGCGTGCACGCCGAGTTCGACGAATGGCTGGCCGGTCGACACGAACACCGTCGAGTCACCGAAGAAGTCAACGGGGAGTACATCGAAGAGTGGGAAGGCCAGAACGCTGAGGGACTGCGCGGGGCGTATGACCCCGAGGTGCGTGACAAAGAGCTCGATGCTGACGGCGTCGCCGGCGAGATCATCTTCGCCGACGGTGACTCGGTCACCGGCATGGAGTCACCGCCGTTCGGAGCGGGGCTCTCCGCCGGACAGATCACCGATCCGAAGTTGGCGTTTGCCGGTGCTCGAGCCCACAACCGGTGGCTCGAAGAGTTCTGTGCCACGAACCCGGCTCGGCGCGGCGGCGTCGCACTCGTTCCGATCACGCAAGATGTCGACGAGTCGGTGCGAGAGATCGAATCGCTCGCGGGCAAGCCGGGCATCAAGGGGATCATGATCCCGACGATGTGGCACGACAATCCGCCGTATGGCGGCACGCACTATGACCGCGTATGGGCTGCATGCGCTGAAGCCGGTCTCGTCGTCCACACGCACTCGGGTGAAGCCGACTTCCCCTCCTACAGCGAGAACGTGGTCCAGTACGTGATCGAGGTGCCGTTCTGGACGCACCGGGCGCTCTGGCAGTTGATGCTGTCGGGCAAGTTCGACAAGTTCCCGGGGCTCAAGTACTCCGTTGTCGAGTGCGGTTCGCACTGGATCGGCGACCTGCTCTGGAAGGCCGATCAGATGTTCGGCTCCGATGGCAAGGTCAAGAAACTGTCGTCGCGGACAAAGGGGCTCGTCGAGAAGCTGCCGTCCGACTACTTCGGCACCAACGTGTTCATCGGAGCCTCCGCAATGGCCAAAGAAGAGATCCGCCGTCGCCACGTGAACGGCATTGACGCGCTCATGTGGGGCACCGACTACCCGCACCCCGAAGGATCATGGCCGCACACGGTGTCGCGACTCGAAACCGATTTCCAGCAGGTGTCGATCGAAGACACTCGTCTGCTGCTCGGCCTCAACGCGATCGAGTGCTACGACCTCGATATCGACGGGCTGACCGAGATCGCGGCGCGGATCGGTCCGACCCCGGAGCAGCTCAACCAGGATCCTGATCTTCGAACTCCGCCCAATGCCGTGCGCGACGCTCGCTGGTGGCTCGAAGAGTACGGCATAGAGTCGAAGGGCTGATTCGAACAATGGCAGCACACGATCACCACGATGCTGAACACCACACGGTCATCTCGGCCGACTCGCATTGCGGCGCGGCGCTGTGGGACTACAAGCCGTACCTCGAAAAGCAACACCACGAAGCCTTCGACGACTGGGCGCGACACATCGAGGCCGAGGAGAAGAAGGTCGAGGAGATGTTCGCCGGAAAGGACCTCTCGACGCGCAGCGTCGGTATCGGCGGCGACCCGGTGCTCGATGCCGACCGCAACTTTTCGAGCGAGCGTCGACTGCGCGAGCAGGAAGAAGACGGCGTCGTGGCAACGGTGCTGTTTCCGAATACGCAGCCGCCCTTCGCCCCTCCCGCCGCCACACAATTCGAGGCGCCGCCGTACTCCGACGACATGGTGTTGCGGTGGGCCGGTTTGCGGGCGCACAACCGGTGGCTGAAGGACTTCGTCGATCAGGCGCCCGAGCGGCGCGCCGGGGTGGCGCAGATCTTCCTGGGTGACGTCGAAGGCTCGGTCAAGGAGATCGAGTGGGCAGCAGCGAACGGACTTCGCGGTGGCATCTTGGTGCCGGGCGCCCCGCCGGACTCGCCATTCGATCCGCTGTACTCGGCCAAGTACGAACCGATCTGGGCGGCGGCTGCCGACAACGAGATGCCGATGAACCACCACGCCGGGGGAGCGACACCGAACTTCGGCCCGCACTTCCCGACGTCGCTCGCGATCTTCATGCTCGAGGTCACCTGGTGGAGTCACAGGGCGCTGTGGCATTTGATCTTCGCCGGTGTATTCGAGCGTCATCCCGAGCTGAAGTTCGTGAACACCGAGACCGGCACCGCCTGGATCCCCGAAACGCTGGAGAACCTCGACTCGTTCTACGATCGGATGAAGGGTGGTGGCTACGGGCCCGAGGCGATCTTCGGCGGCATGGCCGTGGAGAACCTGTCGCTGCGCCCCAGCGACTACTGGAAGCGCAATTGCTACGTGGGCGCGAGTTTCCTCCGCCCGATCGAAGCGGTGATGGTGCCCGAGATCGGTGTCGACAACATCATGTGGGGGTCTGACTATCCGCACATGGAGAGCTCGTTCCCGTTCACTCGCCAGCACCTGCAGCTCACATTCTCGAACATGTCGGTCGAGCACACCACGAAGGTGCTCACCACCAATGCGGCAGAGGTCTACAAGTTCGACCTCGACGCGTTGGCGCCCCTTGCGGCGCAGCACTGCATGACCAAGGCCGAAGTGGCCGAACCGATCTCGTACAGCGAGATCACCGACGAAGCAAAGGCGTGTCCAGGCATGAGTCCAATGAATCAGCTCGCGGGAGCCTCGTGATGGCGGCAACCGATCCACTCGATCCAATCGAGATCTCAGGGTCTGTTGCCGTCGTCACCGGCGGCGCCAGTGGCATCGGCAAGGGTGTCGTGAAGGCACTCCTCGGGCGCGGCGCCAAGGTGGTGATTGCCGACATCGAACAGGCAGCACTCGACGCCACCGTCGCTGAGGTCTCGCCGCTCGGTGATGTGAGCGGGTTCGTCACCGACGTGTCCGACGACGAGTCGTTTCGCAGTCTCGCCGATCATGTGTTCAGCACGCACGGTCGATGCAATCTGCTCTTCAACAACGCGGGCGTCGGCTCGGGAGGTGGCGGTGCCGCGTGGGCGTCGGAGCTCAACGACTGGAAGTGGTGCTTCAGCGTCAACGTCTTCGGCCCGGCCAACGGGGTCGCGGCGTTCGTGCCGCGGATGATCGAGTCGGGCGAACCAGGCCACGTCATCAACACGTCGTCAGGCGACGGCGGATTCGCGCCGGTGCCACAGGCAAACGTCTATGCGGCGAGCAAGGCGGCCGTCAGCTGCTTCACCGAGTCGCTCCACCACCAGTTGCGTGACGCCACCACGAACATGGGGGCTTCGGTCTTCTACCCGAGCGGCGGCCTGATGAACACGGGGCTGTTCACCTCGACGCGCAACCGTCCGGCGGAGCTGGCGCGCCAGCACGAGTCGGAAGGGCGGATCTCGATGAGCTTCGACGACTTGAAGGCCGCGCTCGAAGCAGCTGGTCGCGATGTTCAGGTGGCCGACCTGGATCAGCTCGGCGAAGACACCGTCGATGCGGTCGCGAAGCGCCAGTTCATCATCGCCGGCGATGTCACCGACACGGTCGAGCTCTTGCACCGACGTGCCGATGCGATCGGTCAACTCGACGTCCCGCCGCACCACCAGATGTTTTAGAGCGCTCCGCGCTCACTGATTCTCGACGCGGCGCCGGAAACTACGGTCGGCTCGATGGGAGACCTGAAGCTCGGGATGCACCTGGGGTACTGGGGGCGTTCGATGCCGACGGGCGTGCCCGAGACGCTTGCCGAAATCGAGCGACTGGGCTTCGACTCGGTCTGGACGGCTGAGTCGTGGGGGAGCGATGCGATCTCGCCACTCGCATGGTGGGGCGCCGCCACGACGAAGCTTCGCCTCGGCACGAACATCGTTCAGATGTCCGCGCGAACTCCCGCAGCCACGGCAATGGCGGCGATCACGATGGATCACCTTTCGGCCGGCCGATTCTGTCTGGGCCTGGGTGTGAGCGGGCCTCAAGTCGTCGAGGGGTGGTACGGCCAACGGTTCAACAAGCCGCTCGCCCGGACTCGCGAGTACGTCGACATCGTCCGCAAGATCCTCGCTCGCGAAGAGCGACTCACGAACGATGGCCCGGAGTATCCGCTCCCCGTGCCCGACGGCGTCGGCCTCGGCAAAGCGCTGAACGTGATGACCCACCCGGTCCGCGCCGACTTGCCGATCCTGCTGGGCGCGGAAGGCCCGAAGAACGTCGCGTTGACCGCTGAGATCGCCGACGGCTGGTTCCCGATCTTCTACGCGCCGCAGCACGAGGAGCTGTACCAACCGCACCTCGACGAAGGGTTCTCGCGCCCGACCGCACGCCGCTCACCGGACGACTTCGAGATCATCGCACTGGCCAACGTCGCGATCGATGACGACCTTGCAGCAGCGTACGACCGGGTCCGGCCGACGTTGGCGCTGTATGTCGGCGGCATGGGGGCCAAGGAGATGAACTTCCACGCAGACGTGTTCCGCCGCCTCGGATACGAAGCGGCCGTCGACACGATTCAGGCGTTGTTTCTCGACGGCAAGCAGAACGAGGCGATCGCCGCAGTGCCCGACGCAATGGTTGACGAGATCTGTCTGGTCGGGTCGAGGGAACGGATCCGAGACGGACTCGAAGCGTGGCGCGAGAGTCGGGTCACGACACTGCTCGTCGGCGGATCGATCGACACCGCCCGCACGATGGCCGATCTCGTTCTGGGGTGACCGATCCGGTGTGCCTCGGGCTCGTCGTCGCGTTCTCGTCGACGTCTAGGTTGGGCGAAGAAATCAATCGAGCATCGCTTCGGCTGCGGACCCAATCTGGCCACGTTCACCGAATGCAATCGGACAGGGGACGACATGGCATCACTGACGCATTGGGGAACGATCGACGGACGAGAGATCACGTTCCCGATGACCGTCGACAGCTTCAACGGAGCGACACTTGGATTCACGGTGCCTCTGGACGCGGCGACGAACCTGCTGCCCGGTGAGGCGTTCGAGGTGATTGAAACGGCGCCCTCGATGGCGCAGTTCATCATCAGCATTTGTGACTACCGCGAGAACCCGTGGGGCGACTACAACGAGTTCAACCTGGGTTTCCTCGCTCGGCCTGCCGGCGCGAGTGCCGATGTGGTCGGGTCGTTCATCTACCGGATGCCGGTCGACCAAGAGTTCACGTGTGAGGCCGGCAACAAGGTGATGGGCTTCCCGAAGGTCGTCACGCGAATCGACGCCGAGTACACCGACGATCGGGTGTCGTTCCAGCTGTGGGATCAGGGCGAGGTGGCACTCGGGGTGGCGCTGCCGCGGGTGCCGAATGGAGCAATCAACCAAGTCGAGTCGACGAGCTACTCGTATCTCGACGGAGTGGCCTTCGCGACCTCGCTTGCCATGGAGATGTCGTCCAGCGCGACCGATGCTGCCGATGTCGAACTGACGATCGGGAGCGGCCCAATCGCTGACGAGCTCCGCTCGCTCGGACTGCCGACGGTGCCCGACTTCTGCATGTGGGGCGAAGGTCTCAGTGCAACATTCCAGATGGGGGAGCGAGTGTGAGCGACAACCACCTGTCAGGAAAGACAATCGTGGTGACCGGGGCTGCCGCCGGGTTCGGTCGGCTCCTCACCGAGAAGTCCGCGGCGCTGGGCGCGAACGTCGGTGCGTGCGACGTGAACGGCGAGGGGCTCGCAGATCTGGCCAGCGAGCAGGTCGAGATCGCTGCCGTCGACGTGACCGATCGCGCAGCGTTGGCACGGTTCGTCGATCAGGTGGTCGAGCGCTTCGGTGCGGTCGACGTGATGATCAACAACGCAGGCGTCATGCCGCTCGCGTTCTATGCCGACCATGCGGTGGCGGCCGATGCGTGGGACCGCTGTATCGACATCAACATGAAGGGTGTGCTGCATGGAATCATCGCGGTGCACGACCACATGATCCGCCAAGGGCGCGGTCACGTGGTGAACATCTCGTCGGTGTACGGCAATCATCCGGTGGGCGGAGCTGCGGTGTACGGCGCAACGAAAGCGGCGGTGAACGTGTTGTCGGAGTCGTTGCGTCAGGAATCGCTCGGCAAGATCAAGGTCACCGCGATTCGCCCCACTGGCGTACCCGGCACCGGCTTGGGTGCCGGCGTCATCAACGCCGAGGCGGTCAACCCCATCCTTGGCGGCAACAAAGATCAGTTCTTCGAGAAGTTCGGTCAGATCTTGGGCGACGATCCGCCCGAACATCTGGTCAGTCAAGACAGCATCGGGTACGCGATGTTGGCGCCGGAACTCCTGGCCGACCAGGTGATCTACGCGATCAACCAACCCTGGGGCGTCAACATCAGTGACCTCACGGTCCGCGCGAGCAACGACGACTACATCATCTGACGACGACGTCACCAGGCGTTGCGGTGCTCACGACGAGCGCAACAAGGGTTCGCCAATGATGCCGACCAGGGGCCTCCGGGGCTCGCTCTCGGCCGGCAAGACGTGGCGAGGCGTCTCGCGACGTGGTACGGGTCGCTTGGTTGGGAGGTCGATTCGAACCGGTCGGATCGGTCGCCGCAAGTCGGGTAGCCGAAGTGCGAGCCGGGACTCGACGTGTGGCCAGAACAGCGCTGCCATCGAGATCAGAAGCAGCGGGAGCGCCCAGAACGGCAGTGGCACCTGATCGACGACGCCCGACGTGACGACAACGAGGGACAGTGTTGCAGCCCCGGCGATGAACCCGCCGACGACCACGCGGCCGACGGAGGTGCGTTCCATGTCGTTTGCCAGCAGCGCGGGGATGAAGAGTGCCGCGATCGGGAGTCCGTTGATATTGAGAGAACCGGGACGGACGGACTCGATGACTTCGAGAACGGTCCAGGACATCAGCGAACCCGTCATGAGCATCACCGCGAACTTTCGGCGCCCGAACAGGATCATGACGCGCTTGAGTCCAACGTGCACTGCGAGGTACACCGCGCCCGCCATCACGAGGAAGTAGACGCCCTGCTCTGGCCGGACCGCCGACAGTCCGAGGTACATCGGTCCGATGAATCCGCCGGAACGGAGCTGATGATTGTTGAACAGCATCGTGGAGACGCCGGTGCTGACGAGTGCCACGATCGGGAACCAGACGTCGCCGACTGCGAGTAGCCCGGTCTCGACCGGGAGGAAGGGGTCGATCCGTGATGGCATCAGCACGACGAGGAGCAACGCGGGGAGCGCCGCCAACGCACCCCCGACCGAAACTGCCGTGAGGGTTTTGGTCGGACCCTGACGGTTCATGTCGTACGCAATGAGCGCAGGGATCACGTAGCCGATGGTGTCGAGCAACGGGAGCGACGGACCGGTGACGGAGCCGAGCATCGGGCCGAGCGCCAGACTGATCAAGACGGAAACCAAGATGTTGGTGACGAATCGTGCTCGTCCGTACACCGCCGCGTATCGGGGCAGGACGCGTGAGACGAGAACAAACGTCAGCCATGCGTTGATGCCTGTCGTGATCAATGCAATGGGATTCAAGAGTTGGGCACCGACATAGCCGGGTACGACCAAGCTGCCAGTCGTCGTGTGCGTCTTTTCGTACATCAGCACGCTCACCGCGATGCCGACGATGAACGTCATGCGCACCAGGTCCTGGTCGAAGAGCTGCATCAGTGGGCCTCGACGTCATGCAAGAGCAGCTCTGAGGAGTCGGCCTTCTCGAAGAAGTCCATGAGCTGTTCGGCCTGGCGCGTATGGATGTTGACGAGACCGGCAATGATCACGTGTGACGCTCCGCGGTCGAGAATCATCTCTTGGACGATCGTCTCCCAGGTGGTGTCACGCTCGTCGCCCAGATTGAGAATGCGTTCCTGGGGGTAGCCGTTCGCGAGCAACCGTTCGGTCACGACCCGCTCGTAACAGCCGAACGTCACGAGCACATCGAGATCGAGGTCTCGTGCAGCGATGTCTGCGAACTGCAGTGCCCGCTGCTGTCGGTCCAGCCGATTGTTGAGGATGCCGACGGTCACCGTGTCGTCTTTTCTGAGACGGTTCACACGTTCCAGGACGGCAATGGTCGACTCGCGGTCATTGACGGCGAACATGTTCGCCCACGTGACTTCGACTCCGTCCACCACCGCGTTTTCGATCCGCAGGACACCAGGGTCTGGCGGTGCCTTCCACATGCCGCGCATGGCCACGTCTCGATCGATCCCGAGGTGCTTGGCGACTTCGAGCCCGAGCGCGACGTTGTCTTCGAATTCGATGTAGCTGAACCCACGCATGTCGTCGGTGGTCACCGTCGTCGGGTCGGCGATGATCAGTGTGCTGCCACGCGATTCCACTTCGGATCGGATCACGTCGAGGAGATCGGGGTTGCGCTCGGATGTCACCAAGAGGCCGCCGGCGGGGCAGGTGTTCAGCAACGACCGAGCGATCTCTGGCAATGTCTCGCCCATCAGGTCTTGATGGTCTTCGCGGACGTTGGTCAAGCAGCCGATGTGGGAACGCACGATCTGGCGCTCGCACACGCGCTGATAGTCCGGATTGATCGCCATGCATTCAATGACGAGCGCATCGACATCCTCGTCAACCCACTTCTCGATGATCTCCAACTGTTCGAGAATGGTTGCCGGGCCGCTGCGCACGATCGGGTGGTCGACGCCATGGCGATCGATCACCACGGCGGCGCTCCCGGTGGTCTTACCGATCGGTGTGTAGCCTGCCTCTCGCAGCATTCCGCCCATGAGTCGCGAGACCGACGACTTGCCTCGAATCCCATTGACATGGATGCGCACGTCGAGCGCATCGACTCGACGGCGGTGCCGGCGGGTGGTCATCATCCATCTCGACACCGGGACGACGAGAAAACATGTGGCGACCGCGAGCTCCAGCATGAACTCAGTGCGCCGCGGCGGGCGCGGGATTCGATCGAGTTCGGCGAAGCCACCAGAGTGAGGCAACCATCGCCGCAACCAGCCCGAGGATCAATGCCACCGACCGACGTTGGCTGGTTTCGGGAGCGCGGGCAGCCTCGACGCGCGCGGCCTGTTCCAGAATCCAGTCTTCGTACTCTTCGTCGTTGGGTCCGGGTGTGTCGACCGCTGTCGCGTCCGCCGCGAGCGAGTCGTTGAATCGGGTGGCATCTGCGGCGGCAGCATCGTCGAATCCGCTGACCTCGTCGATGCTGATCAATGCGTAGGGGTCGGCGATGTCGTTGACTCGAGACGACATCCCGGCTTCGATGGCGACCCGAACATCGGTCGGTCGACTCCCCGTGAAGGCCATGAACACGCGACCGTCGGTGAACGGTGAGGGGCGCGTGACGACCACGCCGACGTTTCGTCCGGACTCGAGGTACGGCACGTTCTCCAGCAACGAGCGGTCCTGTGAGAGCCCGGCGACAACCACATGACGGCTGAGGTCGACGTCTCGGTCGACGACGAGGCGCGGCGCGCCTCCCTGGGCTCGGCTTGCCAGTTGCGAGAGAAGGAGCAAGGCGTTGTCGAGATCGTCGGGAGTGAATTCGTCCGGGATCGTGATGTCGGTTGCGTTGAAGTCCGACTTCGTGGCCAACGAGAAGCGAGCGTCCTCGACGCCGACTTGAACGGGCTGCATCGCAGCGGTTCGATCGACACCAACCGCGGAGGTTCTCGAGATGGTCAACCAGTTGGGGACGCTGCCGGGTTCGGCAACCGTGCACACCGTGCTTGCACCGGTACCGAGTTCCGTTTCGATCTTCACGTAGTTCAACCCGGGCCGCAGGTCAGCGGGCGTGACGGTGTGCAAGACGTCGAGTTCGCCGTCCTCGTCCGCTACAGCGGTGATCTCGCTGTCACTTCCGTTGATTTGTACGGTCACCGTGGCCTCGTGGGCAGCGAGTGCGGGCGCATAGGTTCCGAACAGCCCAAGGGTGGCGATGTCGGGTGGGACACCGGCCGGAAGGTGGACTCGGTAGATCAGTGCCTGACGACCGAATCCGCGCAGCGTTCGGTCGTCGTAGCCGGCGTCGCTGAACGTAAAGACCTCCGAGGGATCGTTGTCGAGCCCGCGGGGGATCTGACTGGCGTCGACCACGGTGTTGTGGAAGAACAAGAGTCGCTCAGGATCAGCCGTGGCCTGGGCGAGGGCGAGAATTTGTTCGGGATCGCCGGTCAAGGTGACGATCGGTCGCTCGTCTTCGACCACGACATCGATCCGAGCGGTGACGCCCGGATCTTCGATGATGCGCACCTGACTACCCGGGCTTGCGACGCTGGAGTCGCTGACGACACTCCACGAGTGCGGTACGCCATGGTGCGAAATTCCAGCGACGAGCGCTCCGATCGTCTCGAGCGTTGTCGGCGTCGCAGCGTTTGGTACGACGATCGAGATCGGCTCGCGCGTGATGGCCGAAACCGGACCCATCCCGGCGATTGCGCGTGCCACGTCGAGCTCTGCAGTCGTGATCGATGCACTCACTCGCGGAACGGCGATGTCGACCCATCGCGACACGTGATTGTCGTCGGGACAGACGGTGTCCTCGCGAAGTGGTGACGTCGACGTTGCGTCAACAGAGACGCGGCCGTCTTCGAAGACAGAGCTGGGAACGACGAAATCGACATTGGATGCTGCGCCGGGAGTCCAGAGGGACGCGGGTTGACCGTCAACGTCGAAACGAACGGCGGCGTCATCGCGGATCTCGTCGCTTGCCCGCACCTCGGCGGAGAACCGCGCGACACCCTCGACTGTCCACCCAATGGGCAGGTCGAGCGTGAAGTCGGCATCGTTGGAGTACCCAGCGAGCACGGCCGATTCGTCTGGTGCGAGGTCCCAGATGGCAGTGGGCACGCCATCCGAGGTAGGGGCGGCCTCTTGCGCCTGAGCCAATGACGCGTGACCGATGGTTGTGATCAAGATGCCAGCAGCCACGAAGCGCTGCGCAGAGCTCCGGAGGCCCCGTGACGTCTGACGGAGCGTGAGCTCGGTCCGTTCAGAACTCAGCGCGCGTGCGCGAACGTCAGACTTAGCCATATCAATGAACATGATCGGCGCACCAAGACGAAACCTTGAGAAAGTCGACGCTCGCGGGCGACCGACCGGCCGTCGTTGCCACGGTCTTTGGTCTCGAGTTTTACCCAACATTCTGCACTTCCGGGTTGACGCCGCGAGGAGACGCGGTCGTACCTAGAAGACGCACGTGAGCTGCAGGAAGTCGCGATTCGTCGACCGGTTGGTCAGCCTCGTCAAGTCGTTGTCAAGGCCTCGTCAAGCTCAGGTGCGAGTCCAGTTGGGCGAACGCTTCTCGGCGAAGGCTCGTGCGCCTTCCTTCGAGTCATTCGTCGCGAAGATCGGCTGACCGATCTCCATCTCCAGCGCGAGTCCGTCGGCAACGGTCAGCGCTGCGCTTTCTTCGACCGATCGCATGATGGCCTCGATGGCGAGCGGGCCGTTCGCGCAGATCATCTCGGCCAGCTCGTGCGCTTTGGCCAGCGCACCTCCGTCGGGGACGACGTGGCCGATCAATCCGATGTCGTGTGCTTCGGTGGCGGTGTACGCCCGGGCGGTCAGCAGCATCTCCATCGCGTTCGTATAGCCGATCTGGCGCTGGAGCCGCACGGTGGAACCGCCCAGCGGGAACAGCCCGCGCTTCGCTTCGAACACCCCGAACGTGGCGCTCTCGCCAGCCACGCGCAGGTGGGTGGCCTGGAGGATCTCGGTGCCGCCGGCAACGGCGTGGCCCTCGACGGCGGCGATGAGCGGCTTGGTGATCTTGATGTGGCGCAGCAACGCCTTCCAGTGGATATCGGGGTCGTCGACCCACCGCTCGGCGTACGGGTTCGGCTCGTCGCCACTGCCGGCGAACGCCTTGAGGTCCATTCCGGTGCAGAACTCGCCACCGGCCCCGGTGAGAATCGCGCATCGCAGGTCGTCGTTCGTGTTCAGCTCGGCCCACGCATCGGCCATCCCCACGAGCATCGCCTGGCTGAGTGCGTTCTTGACCTCAGGACGATTCATGGTGACCACGAGCGTGTGCCCGACTTGTTCGACCTGCAGGTTCTCTGTTCCGGCCATGTGGGTCCCCTCGAAGTTCCTGACCGCCGACAATCTGACGACGTGTCAGATTCTGCTCTAATGGCGTCATGACGGCAACTTCGTACAACCTCGCCGACCTGTTCGAGCAGGCAGCGGATGAGTGGCCGGACCGCCTGCACGTGAGTGACGAACGGGCCTCGCGCACCTTTGCCGAGATGGACGCCCGAGCCAATCGGCTGGCGCACCACTTGACGAGCGTCGGCATCGGCCACGGCGACTACGTCGGGATCTACGCCACCAACCGTGTCGAGTGGGTCGAAGCGGTGTGGGCGGTGTTCAAAGTCCGGGCTGTGTGGATCAACATCAACTACCGCTACGTCGAAGACGAACTCGCGTATCTGTTCAACGAAGCGGGGCTCACGTATCTCGTGGTCGAGGACACCTATGTCGATCGGGCGGCTGCGGTGGCCCCCGACCTTCCTCGCTTGGTGATCGGAGAAGACTACGAGGAAGCGCTCGCCGCTCAGTCCGACGCCCGCGACTTCGCGCCGCGGTCGAACGATGACCACTACGTGTTGTTCACCGGTGGCACCACGGGCATGCCCAAGGGTGTGATCTGGCGCCACGAAGACGTGTGCTTTGCTCTGGGTGGCGGCATTGACGTTCGTACCGGTGAGCTGATGCAGGACCCGAGTGAATTCATCGACAAAGGCAACAACGGATTTCAGATCGTGTGCTACCCGCTCTCGCCGCTGATGCACGGCGCGTCCCAGTGGGCGCTGATGGGACAGTGCTTCTCCGGAAACAGCATCGTTCTGCGCTCTGCGTTCGACCCGATCGGTGTGTGGGAGGCGGTGGCGAGCGACGGGGTCAATCTGCTGTTCCTCACCGGGGATGCGATGGCTCGCCCGCTGCTCGACTCACTCGACGACGAGCGAGTGAAAGAACTCGATCTGTCGTCGTTGTTCGCGATCAGTTCGAGTGCTGTGCTGTTCTCGCAAACCTGCAAGGACGAGTTCCTCGAACGGTTCCCCAACCTGGTCATCTCTGATTCGATTGGGTCGAGCGAGAGTGGCGCTAACGGCGTGACGTTCGTGTCGAAGGGCACGCCGATGCAGGGCGGACCGAACGTGAAGGCGGTGCATGGCGCGACCGTGCTCGACGATGACCTGAATCCGGTCGAGCCGGGCTCTGGGGTGATCGGCCGTTTGGCGCGGTCGGGCCACATTCCGCAGGGCTACCTGAACGATCCCGTCAAGACCGCAGCGCTGTTCGTGACCGGCGGCGACGGCACCCGCTACGTGATCCCGGGCGACGCGGCGACGATCGAAGCTGACGGCACCATCACGATGCTTGGCCGAGGCTCGGTCAGCATCAACACCGGCGGAGAGAAGGTCTTCCCGGAGGAGGTCGAAAACTCGTTGAAGTCGAATCCCGACGTGCTCGACGCCGTCGTGGTCGGTGTGCCCGACGATCGATGGGGAGAACATGTGGCAGCGGTGGTTCAGCCGCGCGAAGGTCGGTCGATCGATCTCGCCGGGGTACAAGAGCATTGCCGACAACATGTGGCTGGGTACAAGGTGCCGCGTCAATTGGTGATCGTCGACGAGGTGGTCCGATCGCCTGCCGGCAAACACGACTATCGGTGGGCGAAGCGTGTTGCCACCGAAGCCGATCAGAGTGAGAGCGCATCATGACCGGGCCGCTCAACGGACTCCGTGTCATCGAACTGGTCGGGCAGGGGCCTGGGCCGTACTGCGGCATGCTGCTCGCCGATCTTGGGGCCGACGTGGTGGCAGTCGATCGGCGCTCGGTGGCCGACAAGATCGACCCGGAACGCCCAGCGCGCAACATGTTCATGCGCGGCAAGCGCGGCGTGGCGCTCGACCTGAAGGATCCTGACGACGTCGAGACGATGCTGACCATGCTCGACCGGGCCGATGCGTTCATCGATCCCTTCAGGCCGGGTGTGTGCGAGCGGTTGGGGATCGGACCCGACGCCGTCACCGAACGGAACCCCGGCATCATCTACGGACGCATGACCGGTTGGGGCCAAGACGGCCCACTCGCGCAGGTCGCGGGTCACGACATCAACTACATCGCGATGTCTGGTGCGCTGTCGATGATCGGTTACGAAGGGCAGCCGCCGACGTTCCCGATCAACCTGCTCGGCGACTTCGCAGGTGGTGGACTCATGCTCGCGTTCGGCATCGTGGGAGCCGCGTACGAGCGCGCAGCGAGCGGTCGAGGTCAGGTCATCGATGCAGCGATGATCGACGGCGCCGCCACGATTCTCGGTCCGTTCGTCGCATCGGCGTCCGGAGGTGGCTGGGGACCGCGCGGTACGAACCACCTCGACGGCGCGGCTCCGTTCTACAACGTCTATGAGACCTCCGATGGGGAGTGGGTTGCCGTTGGTGCGATCGAACCGCAGTTCCACGCTGAGCTCTATCGCCTCCTCGAACTCGAGCCGCCGTCACAGTGGGACAAAGCCGCGTGGCCGGCTGAGAAGGCTCGGCTGGCCGATGTGTTCGCCACCCGGAGTCGCGCCGACTGGTGTGACCTTCTCGAAGGAACCGAAGCGTGTTTCTCACCGGTCCTGTCGCCCGCCGAGGCAGCCGCCCATCCGCATCCGGCAAGCCGCGGCACGTTCGTCGACAACGCAGGCAGCCTGCAGGCGCAAGCTGCGCCTCGATTCTCACGCACGCCGGGGGCCGCGGGCACAGCGGCGCATCCCGGCAGTTCGTCCACCAGCTCGGTGCTCGACAGCTGGTCGTGACCCTCCACCCGTCATCCGCTGACCCTCACTGCTGAAAGGCACACCTCATGGCCCACCCGCTCGACGAATATCCAATTCACCAAGTTCCGCGATCGATGTCGTACGTCGGTCCGTCCGACAAGGACTTCTACGACCGCAACATCTTCCACGTCATCCCGCACGGTCAGGTCGACATGCAGCTCATTGCCGGGTACGGCCTCTACCCGAACCTGGGGGTGCAAGATGCGTACTGCTGCGTGCGGGTCGGCACCAAGCAGCACGTGATGCGGGCGAGCGATGCCATGACCGACGACCGGATGAAGATGGAGGTCGGTCCGTTTCGGATTGAAGTCATCGAACCGCTCAACACAGTGCGCATGGTCTGCGACGGTGGGCCTGGCGAGGTGTCGTGCGATCTCGTGTGGAGTGCGTCGGTGCCCGTGCACGACGAAGCGCATCACGAGATGGTCCGCGGCACGAAGACGTTGCTCGACGCGAGCCGATTCGTTGGCGTCGGAACCTGGGAGGGAACCGTGAGCGCTGGTGGTGAGACGTGGGAGATCACGCCGCAAGACTTCACCGCGACGCGCGACCGGTCGTGGGGAATCCGGCCCGTGGGTGAAGCGGTCGGAGCTGGTCGCTACGCCGAAGAGATCGAGCCGTCACTGCATTGGTTCTGGGCGCCTTTCCGGTTCGAAGACTTCTCGACGGTGGTCATCTTGCAGGAGGAGTCGAACGGATTCCGCACGCTGAATGAGGCCACGCGCCTCTGGCCGGCGGGCAGCGGCCGCGGTCCCGAACAGGTCGGCTGGCCGAGTATCGACGTGAAGTACAAGTCGGGGACGCGATTCCCCGAGAGCGCCACGATCCACCTGACCACGCGCGATCGAGAACCGTTGGTGATCGACGTCGAGTTGCTCGGCAACATGCCGCTCAACGTGGGCTGCGGTTACGGGTCCGATCCCGACTGGTCGCACGGACTCTGGAAGGGACGAAACTGGGTCGAGCGAGTCGAGTATGACCTCACCGACCCTGAGGTGCAGGGGCGTCTGCCGTTCGCAGTGACCGATCACGTGGCGCGGGCAACGTGCAATGGTCAGGTCGGCTACGGCATCTTCGAGCACGCGTCGATCGGCGTGCACACGCCATCAGGGTTCGACGAATTCTTCTCCGTCGCTCCGTGATGCGGTCGCGATGACGAACGCGGAGATGGTCGAAGTGAGCGAGGTGGGTTCTGGCGTGGTGATCCGCCCGAGGCTCGATCGTTCGGCGCGGCCGTTCGACTCGCTCTCCGACGCCGACTTCGAAGCGGCATGGGAACAGCCGATGCGGGCGGCGATCGGTGCGCTGCAGGATGCGTTCCGCTCTGGCGTGAAGCGGATCGTGGTCGTCATCCCGACGTTGGCAATGAGCGGTGGTGCGAACTTCGCGCACGTGGCGGCAACGGCCGAAGCGCTTCGGATCCTGGTCAAGTCCGCCGCACGGCAGTGGGGTGCCGATGGTGTGACGATCAACGCGGTTGCTGTCGCTCCCGAGGGGTTTGTCGACGACCTGACCGGGCCGACGTCGATCGCTGCGCCAGCGCTGGAAGGAACCAGCAGTCCGCAGGAGGTCATCGAGTTCTTGTGCAGCGACGCGTCGTCGAAGCTCACCGGCCAAACACTGACCGTCGATGGGGGAGTGTGGATGTGACGAGTGGTGACGGTCAACCGCTGACTGGTCGCACCGCGATCGTCACCGGCGGCGGGCAAGGAATCGGTGAAGGGATCGCCCGGGCGCTGGCGCAGCGCGGAGCGAACGTCGTGATCGCCGCTCGACGAGCAGCCACCGGTGAGCCCGTCGCAGAAGCGATTCGGAGCGACGGTGGCACCGCTGTGTGTGTGGAGACCGACGTCACCGATCGAGCGGCGGTCGACGCGTGCGTGGCGGAGACTGTCGGACGTTTCGGTGGGCTCGACGTGATGGTGCACAACGCGTTCTCGGGGGCGATCCCGCACCGGCTGGAGGATGCCGACTTCGACGCGCACTGGTCGCTCATGTCGCGCACAGGAGTGTGGGCCGCGCTGTTCTGCGGGCAGCTCGCGTGGCCGCACCTGCGCAAGTCCGGCGATCGCGGCCGCTTCATCATCGTGACGTCGCCGTCGGGAGTCGAGGGCAGCGCCAACATCGCGCTGTACTCACCGGTGAAGGCAGCGGAGCGAGCGATGGCAAAGAGCTTGGCGGCGGAATGGGGGCCGGCGGGCGTGACGGTCAATTGCATCGCACCGGTCGCTGCGAGCCCGTCGTTGGTTTCTGCGTTCGAGCAAAATCCGGCGCTGCGAGTCGCGATCGAAGCCCGCACGCCGCTTGGACGCGTCGGCGATGTCACCGACGACATCGGCTCGGTCGCAGCGTTCTTGGCGAGTGACGATGCGCGGTATGTGAGCGGCCAAACCATCGTGTGTGATGGCGGCTCCTTCATGGGCCTCTGACTGGGTAGCGCGGGTGCCGGAACCAAAAGGACCCAGATTGAGTAGCGCGGGTGCCGGAACGGAAAGGACCCAGCGGGGTTGAGGTCTAGCTGCGCTCGTCGAGCTGTGCTTCGAGCATCGCTCGGTGCATGATCAGGTCCGCGTGGTCGCCGGGCACCTCGCGATTGCCGTAGGCGGCTTCGCGGCTCGAGGTTCGTACGGAGATGATCGCGAATCGAACCGATGCGAGCATCACGTACCAGTCGAGGTCGGCAATCGGTTCGCCACCGGCGGCGACGTAGTCCGCCACCGCGTCGTCGGGCCGGAACAGGTTCGGAAACCCGGGGAGTTCGAAGACGTCGGCAACGTCTTGAAAGAACGAGTGCATGAACACCGACCACGCCACGTCGACAGCGGCGGGGCCGAGGTCGACCATCTCCCAGTCGAGGACTGCGCTCGGAGTGGTCCCGTCGACCAGAAGATTCGCAGCGCGGGCATCACCCCAGTTCAACACGGTGCGCCCGGGATTGGTCGGCTTGTTGGCTTCGAGCCACTCGATCCCGCGATCGATCAGCGGAACCTCGCGTCCCTCTCGGGCCCATTCGAAGTAGGGGCGTAGCGCAGCGACTTGCCGGTCGATCGGATCGACATCGATCGGTGCGATGAACGACGCGTCGATTCCCGCGACGTCGATCGCGTGGAGGCGGGCGAGTATCGACATGAAGTTGCGCTGGTAGTTGCGTTGCCCGTCCGCGTCGAGGTCATCGAGCAGGCTGCCGCCGAACGTGTATGGAGGGATGTCGGAGAGGGCTCGGCCCTCGACGCGACCCATGACGATGAACGGAGCGCCGACGGCGGCGTCGTCGGGCTCGACGAACTTGACATCGGGGACGGGGACGTCGCTGTGCGCCGCGACGAGTTGCATGGCCTTGGCCTGCTTGGACAGGTCATACACCGGAAAGATCGGCCAGTCGTCCATGTTCGGGCGCATGCGGACGACGAGCGCGTGCGCCTGACCGTTGTGTTCGAGGTCGAACAACAGCGTTTCGCTCGACATGCCGGTGCCTTCGGGAATCGAGACCGGCCCGACGCGGACCGTCCCGGTCATGCGGTCGACGAACCAGCCCTCGAGCGCTTGGCGGAGGTCGTCGGGGTCGCGTTGCGAGGGGAGAGGCATCGTGTCAGCCAGGCCGGACGTACGCGAGGTGTTCTGTGCGTTGAGCAATCCGCCAGCCCTCGGAGGTGAGCGTGACCGTGTCGAGGTACCAGCCCGACGCTTCGAGATACGTCGGGTCATCGGTGCCGATCTGCATCACCATCTTGTAGATGGATCGCACGTTGGCGGTGTGGTCGTCGACGAAGTCGATGACTTCGTTGCCGCCGTGGCTGATTGCTTTGTCGAGCCCTCCGATCGACTCCTCGATCCACGACATCGCCTCGTCGACCGGACCGGCGGGTCCACCCGCAGTCGAATAGTCGACGGTTGCCTCAGCGCTGAACGCTGCGCGCCACGCAGGCCAATCGCGGTCGGTCAACGCCCACGTGTACGTCGCCAGAAGTTGGCGGATAGCGAGCTGGTCGCCCACCCGATCGTTGTTCATCTCCGGGACTCTAGAACGCCCGGGCCGAGGATCTGATGTCGCATCAGATTTGTTCGGTGCAGTCCGATTCGGGGCTTTCCGAGTCGGTACTGTCGCCACGCATGGGAACCATGTCGTACGGCAGCGCATTCACCGCGATCGCGCAGGCCGACCCCGATCGATTGGCGGTGACGTGCGACGGCCAGTCGTTGACTCGTAGCGAGCTCGAATCGCTCGCGAACCGCATCGCTCGCTCGATTGCCGAGATGGGAGTCGAGGTCGGCAGCTACGTCACCATCGGACTCCCGAACTCCGCCGAGTTCTACGCGGCGGTGCTGGCGGCGTGGAAGTTGGGGGCCACACCTCAGCCGGTGTCTCCGCGGTTGCCGGACCGCGAACGGGCGGCGATCGTCGAACTGGCCGATCCGCCCGTGGTGTTCGGAGCTGATCCTGAATCCCACCCCGGTCGAACGTGCCTGCCGGTCGGCTGGGCGCCCGACGCCACCATCGACGACTCGCCGTTACCTGACGTCGTGTCGCCGTCGTGGAAGGCACCGACCTCGGGTGGGTCGACCGGACGGCCGAAGCTGATCGTGGCGGCCGACCCGGCGCTGTACGACACGGACGCACCGCCCGGGATGATGACCATGCGCGATGGCACGATGATGGTGCCGGGCCCGATGTACCACAATGCTCCGTTTGCGTTCTCGGTGCGAGGGCTTCTCGATGGCAATCACGTGGTGACGATGCGTCGCTTCGATGCCGAGGCAACGCTCACCGCGATCGAGCAGCACCGGCCCGACTGGATGCTCCTCGTACCGACGATGATGTTGCGGATGTTCCGACTGGAAGGACGCGAAGACTTCGACATGTCGTCGCTGAAGGTGGTGTGGCACATGGCGGCGCCCTGCGCCCCGTGGCTCAAGGAGGACTGGATCAACTGGATCGGCGGTGATCGTCTCTTCGAGTTGTACGCGGGAACCGAGGCGCAGGCGGTCACGATCGTGCGCGGCGACGAGTGGATGGCACGACGCGGCACGGTGGGCCGAGTGGTGTCGGGTGAAATGAAGGTGCTCGACGAAGATCACAACGACGTTGCGCCCGGCACCGTCGGCGAGATCTACATGCGGTCGTCAACCGGCGCTGAGACGTACCGCTACGTGGGTGCCGAGGCGAAGCGCATCGACGACGGATGGGAATCGCTCGGCGATCTCGGCTGGATCGACGAAGACGGTTACGTCTACCTGTCGGATCGCCTCGGTGACATGATTCTGTCGGGTGGCGCGAACATCTATCCGGCCGAAGTCGAAGCGGCGATCGAAGAACACGATGCCGTCGAGTCGAGCGCGGTGATCGGGTTGCCCGACGAAGACCTCGGAAATCGAGTGCATGCGCTCGTTCAGTTCGCTCCGGGCTCATCGTTGACCGATACCGACCTGCAGGCGCACCTCGCCGACCGGCTGGTCCGCTACAAGATTCCGCGCAGTTTCGAGTTCGTCGACGAACCGGTTCGCGATGATGCCGGCAAAGTTCGCAGAAGCGCTCTGCGCGCGGAGAGGAGCTGAACCGATGCAAGTCGTTGCAGGTATGAGCGATCGCTTGCCGCTGAGTGAAACGGCGGCATATGCACGCAAGGTCGAAGCCATGGGCTACGACGTGTTGCACGTGCCCGAGACGATTCACGACGGCCTTGCCGTGGCGATGTTGGCCCTCGAAGGCACAACTCGGTTGCAGGTGCAGACCAGCGTGACCCTTGCGTTCGTGCGTAGCCCGCTGCTGGTGGCGTACACGGCGTGGGACCTCCAAACGATGTCGGGTGGCCGGTTCGGGCTTGGCCTCGGCTCGCAGATCAAACAGAACATCGAAGGCCGCTATTCGATGGAGTGGCGCGAACCGATCGGTCGGATGCGTGAGTACGTCGAGTCGCTCCGTGCGTTGTGGCACTGCTTCGAGACCGGCGACAAGATCGACTACCAGGGTGAGCACTACACGTTCACCCGGCTGCAGCCGTTCTTCAATCCCGGTCCGAACGGCCACGCTGCGCCCAAGATTTGGCTGGGCGGCGTCAACCCGAAGATCTGTCAGCTCGGTGGAAGCCACGCCGACGGGTTCGTCACGCATCCCACCAATTCCAGTCCGCGGTATCTGAACGAGATGTGTCTCCCGATGATGCGCGAAGGCGCCGAAGCCGTCGATCGAGAACCGGGGGCGACGGCGCTGGTGACGGGCAGCACCTTCATCACCGGCGTTGACGCTGACGCGGTGTCGGAGAGTCGGGAGCACCAACGCGCACTGTTCGGTTTCTTGTACTCGACGCCGGCGTATCGGCGCACGCTCGAACTGTTCGGCTGGGAAGAGCTGGGCGCACAGTTGCAACGGATGACGCGCGAGAACGGATGGGATCGACTCAGCGAACTGGTGACTGACGAGGTGCTCGACGCCGTCGTGCCGCAGGGAACCTGGGACGAATTGCCGGGGCTCATCGAAGAGTGGTTCGGTGGCCTGGTCGACGGCGTGATTCTGCCGGTGCCCGATGATGAGTCCCTCGAACCTCGATTTGCCGAGGTCGTGCAGGCCGTCAGGTCGATCTGACGACGTCGGTCACGCGGCCGCGGGGTCTGGGAGTCGAATCGTGCGGCGAAACGCTGCCCACCGCACGAGGCTGCCGACGCTCGAGGCGATCACCTCGGCATACGCAACGCCGATGATCCCGTAGCGAATCGCGAGCGGGATCATCGTCGCCAGGATGACGGCGAGTTCGATCACGCCCGCCCAGAAGTTCCAGTGCTGTGCCGACATTGCCTTGAGGCCGTTGTTCCAGCCGATCCGAATCGAGCGCACGCCCAACGCGATCGCAAGCAGGATGATCACGACGGCATCGTGATCGAACGACGGGTCGTCGAAGACGGTGGAGATGAATCGCTCACCTGCCACCACGATCACGATCGTGTAGAGCGCGAACACCCCTGCCATCAGCGTCGTGACTTTGGTGACGACGCGGCCGAGCTCACCCCGGCCGCCACCCGCGAACGCGCGTGCCGCCTTCGGTGCGAGCACGGCACCGGTTCCGAGTACGAGCGGATTGGCGGCGACCACCACGGTCGACGCGGCTGCGTATCCGCCTGCGGCCACGACGCCGCCGACGCCGGCCAGCGCGGTCATCGCCACGGTTGATCGCAACGCTCGCACGGGTTGGCTGCCGAGCATCCATTTCCCATACGCCCAGTTCGATGTCCATCGGCTGCGCAAGTCACCTCGGTCGATGGTGAACAGCGAGCGCTTCGCGATGAGCCAGGCGAGGCTGCTCACCGCACCAGCGATTCCGAGCGACGCAAGCGTGGACACACCCGAGAGGCCGCGCACCTGGGCGATGACGGCGACGGCGGAGAGCTGGACGATCGCCAGGCCGACGTCGAGCGCGAGCGCGGACCGCACGAGCAAGTGTGCGTACGCAACGCTGCGCGCACAGCCTTGGAGAAGCACCCACGGTCCGGCAACAGCGACCGCGAGGAGAGCGGCACCCCACGACTCGTCGCCTCTGATGAGCAGCACGACGCCCGCGGTTGCACAGGTCAGCGCAGCAACGCCGGCAAAGGTCACGGCGTGTACGAGCACACTGCCGGCAAACGTCTTGCGATCCTCCGGAGCGTCTCCCTGGCTGAGCATCGTGTACGGGGTGGTCAGAACCGAGTCCTGCACGATGAGGCCCAGTGCGACGAGGCTGAAGCCGAACGCGTAGATGCCGAGTTCGTCGGCGCCAGCGAGGCGCCCGACGATGACGGTGAGTACAAAGCGAGAGCCGCTCACCACCGATTGGTCGATGATCGCGAGTACGCCTTGGCGTGCAGCGACGCCGAGAAGTCGCTTGAGTTTCATGCTCCGCCCGGGTGCGTGCTGGTGGGCGTCGCGGTGGGCGCATGGGTCAGCGGGCGGGCGAACTCGAGCAGGGTGGGTAGCGGGTCGCGCCAGCTCCAGGTGATGTGCACAGGTGCGGTGAGCGCTTCTCGCAGCGAGCGCAGAATCCAGCGCGCCGTCTCGCCCGTGGTGATGACGCCCTCTCGACGTTCGAAGCGAAGGCCGGCGAGCGCCCCGAACGTCCAGGCAAACCTCAAGCCGCGTCGGTAGTGCTCTGTGCCGACGGGGCGAGGCTTGGCCTCGCTGGACAGCTCGAGTGCGAGCCGGGCCAGCGGGAGCCCAGCGCGCACGACGACTGCGAAGTTCGCGCCGAGTCGTGGATTGAGTTCGAGGAACGTGGTGGTCCCGGAGTCGGGGTCGCGCACGAATTGAGCGCATCCGACACCGTGGTAGGCGAGTGCTTCCACGAGTGCAGTGGTGTCGGCGAGGAGCTCTGGAGTCGGAGCAACGGTGCTGCCGAACACGGCGAGCCCGGTTCCGTCGACTCGATCGGTGCGACCGATACGCACCTCGGCGGCTCCGACGATTTCGCCGTGGTGCGCCGCGAAATAGACGTTGTGGCGCGGGCCGGTGGCGAAGCGTTGGACCATGACGCGGCGATCAGTGAGACGACGGTCGTTGCTGAGCATCTTGACGTCGGCTGAGGTTCGCAAGATCTCAGCTTTGACGCCGAACCGAATGGTCTCGTCGTCCATTGGCTTGACGATGACAGGGAGGCCGAGCCGGTTGCTGGTCTCTTCGACCGCGTCACCGTCGATCACTGCGGATGCATGCGATGCGACGCCGACCGTCTCGGCGAGGGCGAGCATGGCCTCTTTGTCGAGGCACGTTCGAAGAGCTTCAGAGTTCGCCAGTGCGAGTGAGATTCGCGGTGGCAGGTCTGAGCGAATCGTGTCGAAGAAAGCAATGGCTGATTCGTCGATGGGGAAGACGGTGGTGATCGTGTGGTCTCGCTCGAGAAGCTCGTGGAGTTGCACGGTGAAGGCGCCGGGGTCGTCGCGCCAGTGATCGTGGCTCCACACGTTGTTGACCGCCCGCGACCGGTGCGCATGAGCGTCACGCAAGTCTCCTCGGTTGCGGCCAGCCATGATTCGAACGCCGGTCGCGGCGAGTTCGCGTGCGACCGTGAGGCTTTGTCGGCGGTTGCCGAGCAGGAGAACGGTCGATGGCCCTGCTGGGCCGCTCATGGTCGGCTCAGCGGCTCGTCGGCGGGAGCGACGAAAGCGTCGTCAGGCGACGGGTTGGGGGAGCGGAGGGTGGTCGCCGAGAGTTCGGACGTGACGACGCGGTGCTTTCCCTGGGTGATCGGTGGGAACTCGTCGATTATCGCGACGTCGACGGGGACGCCCTTGAGTAGGTCGGTGATGCGAGTGCCGATTCGATCGCCGGAATCGGCGGTGAAGTGACCATCGACTTCGATCTCGACGCGAACACTTGCGTCGCGTTGCTGGCGGAGTTGCCAGCGGCGAACGGCGTCGAACTTGTCGATGATGTCTTCGACGGCTTGCGCATGCACGATCGAACCGTCCGATGCGACGAGCAGGTCGAATTCTCGGCCGGCGACGTCGTGCAGGATCGAAAAGCCGCTGTCGGGACGTTGGATGGGTCGCGTTGTCACATCGCCGACGGCGTATCGCAGGAGCGGAAAGTCGGGATTGTCGAGGACTGAAATCACGAGGTCGTGGCGGCGGTCTTCTCGCTTGAGCGTTTCGACGCGGACGTGGTCGTCGCGTACCCGCAGCGTGCGGTCGCGAGCCTCTCCGGCAACGAGACCGGCTTCGTTGCACCCGTATTCGGCGACAGCGGGGACGTCGAACGCTTTCTCCACCACGGTGACCGTCGAGCGGCGGACCGGCTCGGCGGTGAGGACGATCAATCGCAGCGATGGGATCGTCACGCCGCGCCGTTGAGCCTCGATCGCCAGGAGGTGGCCAGCCATGCTGTGTGTGTAGAGCGCCTGCGGCGCATACGCGACCATTCGATCGAGCGCTCGTGAGAGGTCGTCGGCGCCGAGCTGGTACGGACTGATGCGGAGGCGTCCGCGGAGTCGATCGAAGATCGGGGTGGTGATCCGGGGGCGGAGCCCTCTGAGACCGCCGGCCAGCGCATCCGCGTTTCCCCACATGTGTGCCCAGCGTCCGTCGAAGTCGACGCCCCACGACTGTTGGAATCGGTACTGCACGCGCAGGGCCGCACGGTGAGCCGCATGGCTCCGGAAGACTGCCGTGGGCGTGCCGCTCGACCCGCTTGTGGTGTGCCATGCTCCGCGCCCTGCTTGCTCGGACCGAAGTCGCATGGGCTCAGCGCGCACTGTTTCCTTGTCGAGAATTGGTACAGCGTTGGTGAAGTGATCGAGATCGTCGAAGCGAAGCGGCAGCTCGTGCTTGCGCTGCAGGTCGCGATAGTGCGGGACGTGGGTGATCGCATGCGTCCACGTTTTCTGGAGCTGGGCGAGCTGCCAGCGATCGACTTCTGTGCGCGTCCAAGCCTCGCGCTGCGCGAGTTCTGGGAGTGCACGTCGCGCCGCCCGAAACCGCGGGGAATGCGCCGCCGCTGGCTTTCTTGACACGATTGCGAGCCTAGACGGAGTTGCGCAGCTGTCACCGTTCGCGACAACTGTTGGGCTGGCGGTCTTGCCCGTCGGTTTCGCCTTTGAGCCTTAGGGTAAGGAGATGTTCGACCTCCCCGATCTCTTGCAGGAATACGCCGCCGCTCAGACGTACAGCCTCGAGTTGGTGAGCGGGCTCGATGACGCACAGGTTCGCTGGCGGCCGAGCGAGAACAGCAGTGCAATGGGCTGGCACCTCGGGCATCAAGCTGCAGTGAACCATTACATGGTGCGCAATCTCACCGCAGCTGAGCGAAGCGTCAACCCGGCGTTCGACGCTGTGTTCGACTCGGCAACAGCGGAGCCCGGGCGGGGAGACATTCCGGGGCTCGGCGACATCGTCGAGTATCGGGCGTCGGTCGCAGCGACGACGCGCCGAGTGGTCGAGCAGATCGGTTCGGGCGATGTCGGCGCGCCGGCGCAGTTGCGATTGATTGCTCGGGCCATGCTCGCCGCGATCATCAATCACGAGTACCAACACGC